>NZ_JAKNRV010000072.1:0-19214 GCF_023072625.1 Pseudomonas emilianonis | reverse complement strand
GGAGTGAGCTTGCCCATGTGCGCGGTGGCGGCCAGCGGTGCGTTGGCCAGCGGCGGTACGCGGGTCGGGTTGGTGTCGATCAGTTCCTGTTCGCGGCGGTTCCAGTCGGCGAGCATCACCGGGTCCGGCAGGCAGCCGATCAGGCCGGGGTGGATCAGGCCGGCGAAGTTCACTCCCGGAATGTGCCGCGAGCTGGTGAACATGCCCTTGAAATCCCAGATCGCCTTTTGCGCACTGGGGAAGTGATCAGTGAGAAAGCCCCCGCCGTTCTGCCGCGAGAAGAAGCCGTTGAAGCCCCACTGGGAGTCGGCCTTGGCGCCGATGTCGAGCAAGTCCACCACCAGCAAATCGCCCGGCTCGGCGCCGTGCACACCCACCGGGCCGGACAGGTAATGCACCGTGGACAGGTCCACATCGCGCACGTCGCTGGCGTCGTTGTTGTTCTTGATCGCGCCGGCGGTCCAGTCGTAGGTTTCGAGGATGAAGTCATCGCCCGGCTTGACCCAGCAGGCCATCGGGATATCCGGGTGCCAGCGGTTGTGGATGTTTTCGTTTTCGGTAACGGGTTGGTTGAGGTCGACTTTGATCAGCGTTTCGGTCATGGACTGGCTCCTGGACGGATGGCTTGTGGCGTTGAAACCAGTCTCGGGGAGCGCGGTAAAACGGGGAATACGTTGGATGACGTATAAAAAGGTTGCTTGGAATACGCAAAAAATGTGGGAGCGGGCTTGCTCGCGATGGCGGTCTGTCAGTCAATCAAACTGCGACTGATAGACCGCCATCGCGAGCAAGCCCGCTCCCACAGTTGACCTGTGTGGTTTAGACGGACAGGTAGCGGCTGATGGTCGCCTCGTCGACCCGATCCCGCGTCTCTTCGATCACGAAGCGGCCCTTTTCGATCACCAAAAAGCGGTCGGCGATTTCCAGGGTGAACGACAGCACCTGCTCCGAGACCACGATGGTCAGATCGCGCAGGTTGCGAATCTCCTTCAGCGTGCGTGCAATGTCCTTAATGATCGACGGCTGAATGCCCTCCGTCGGTTCATCCAGCAGCAACACCTTGGGGTTGGTCGCCAGCGCCCGCGCAATCGCCAGCTGTTGCTGTTGCCCGCCGGACAGGTTGCCGCCTTTGCGCGATTGCATGTCGTACAGCACCGGGAACAGCGCGTACAAATCCTCCGGCACCTTGCCCCGCGCGGAGGCCGGCAGGCCGGTCTGGATATTTTCCAGCACCGTCATGCTCGGAAAAATCATGCGGCCCTGGGGGACATAGGCAATCCCGCGCTCGACCCGTTCATGGGTTTCCAGCGCCGACACGTCGTGTCCGTCCACGCTGACCTGGCCTTTCCACTGCGGCAGGATGCCCATCAAGCTCTTGAACAACGTGGTCTTGCCCATGCCATTGCGGCCCATCACCGCGACGATCTCGCGCTTGGCCACGTTCAGGTCCAGGTCGTGGAGGATCTGGCTCTGCCCGTAGCCGCATGACAGCTGGTCGATCTTGAACATGCCGGACTCCTCAGTGGCCCAAATACACTTCGATGACTTTCGGATTGCTTTGCACCGACTCCATGCTGCCCTCGGCGAGCACCTTGCCCTGGTGCAGCACCGTGACCTTGTGCGCGATGCTTTTGACGAACTCCATGTCGTGCTCGATCACCAGCACCGAGCGGCCCTGGCTGATGCGCTTGAGCAGTTCCGCCGTTTGCGCGCGCTCGTTGACGCTCATGCCGGCCACGGGCTCGTCGAGCATCAGCAGCTCGGGGTCCTGCATCAGCAGCATGCCGATCTCCAGCCATTGCTTTTGCCCGTGGGACAGCAAGTCCGCCTGTTGCTGCAGCAACTCGCCAAGGAAGATCTCCCGCGCCACCTCTTCCACCCGTGCGATCACCTGGGCATTGCGCTTGAAAAACAGCGCACCCCAGACCTTGCGACCCGCCGGATAGGACATCTCGAGGTTCTCGAACACCGTGAGGTTTTCGTAGATCGACGGGTTCTGGAACTTGCGCCCGACGCCCGCGCGCACGATGTTGTACTCGCGCATTTTGGTCAGCTCCTGGCCGTCGAACTGGATGCTGCCGCTGGTGGCGCGGGTCTTGCCGCAGATCAGGTCGAGCACCGTGGTCTTGCCGGCACCGTTGGGGCCGATGACCACGCGCACTTCGTTGCGGTCGATATACAGGTTGAGGTTGTCGACCGCCTTGAAGCCGTCGAATGACACGGTCAGGCCCTCGATGGCCAACACCGGTTTGTTCATTTCAAAGCCGACGGCGGTCATGGCTGGGTCTCCAGGATTTTGCTTTCAGTCTTGGGCTTGACCACCGGCGCCACAGCTTTCACCGGCGGTTGACGGCGCAGCAGCCGGGCCAATGCCTGCCGACCATGGCTGTCCCACAACCCGGCCAGGCCATTGGGGAAGTACATCACCACCGCGATAAACAGCCCGCCCATCAAGTACAGCCACAGCTCGGGAAAGGACTCGGAAAAGTAGGTCTTGCCATAGTTCACCAACAGCGCGCCGTACACCGCGCCGAGCAGCGACATGCGCCCGCCCACGGCGGCAAAGATCACCATCTCGATCGACGGCACGATGCCGACGAACGACGGCGACATAAAGCCCACCTGCAAGGCGAACATGGCGCCGCCAATCGCCGAAAACGCCGCTGCCACGCAGAACACGAAGATCTTGAAGCTGGCCACGTCATACCCGGAAAAGCGCACGCGCTCTTCCTTGTCGCGCATGGCCATCAGTAGGCGGCCGAGTTTGGACGCGAGAATGAAGCGGCCGATAAAGATGCAGCCAAACAGCAAGCCGGCGTTGATGAAGTACAGGATCAGCTTCGCGCTGTCGGTGCGCAGGTCCCAACCGAGCAAGGTCTTGAGGTCGGTGATGCCGTTGACGCCGCCGGTCAGCCCTTGCTGGCCGACGATCAGCACCGTGAGGATCAGCGCAATCGCCTGGGTAACGATGGAGAAATACACATCGCCCACGCGCCGTTTGAACAGCGCCATGCCGATGATAAAAGCCAGCAGCACCGGCACGGCGACCACCGCAACGACGGTAAAGCCAAAGCTGTGGAACGGCTGCCACAGCCAGGGCAGCTCGGTGATTTGGTTCCAGTCCATGAAGTCCGGAATGCCCGGTGTGGATTGGATCTTGGTGCTCTGCGGGTCCGACGCCTCCAGCTTGAGGAACATCGCCATGCAGTAGCCGCCCACCCCAAAGAACACACCCTGCCCCAGGCTGAGAATGCCGCCATAGCCCCAGCACAACACCAGTCCCACCGCGACAAACGCGTAGGTCAGGTACTTGCCGACCATGTTCAGCCGGAACGCATCCAACGTCAGGGGGAACACCACAAGAATCAGCAGCGCCAGCAGCACGATGCCGATCAGGTTTTGCTGGCCGCCCAGCAGCTTGTCTAAAGCCTTCATCTGCTCGCCTCTACTTGCGCACTTTGATGGAGAACAACCCTTGCGGGCGCAGCATCAGGATCAGAATCACCGAGGACAAGGTCAGCACCTTGGCCATCGAGCCACTGAGGAAAAACTCCGACAGCGATTGCGTCTGGGCGATCACGAACGCCGAGGCGATAGTGCCGAACAGGCTTTGCGCGCCGCCGAACACCACGACCAGAAAGGTGTCGACGATGTACTGCGAGCCCGCCGTCGGCCCGGTTGACCCGATGGTGGTGAACGCTGCCCCGGCCACCCCGGCCACGCCGCAACCGAGGGCGAAGGTCATGCGGTCGACCTTGCGCGTATTGATCCCGACCGCGCGGCTCATCAGGCGGTTCTGCACCGTGGCGCGCACCTGCAAGCCCCAACGCGAACGGTACAGCATCAGAAAGATCGCCGCCGTCAGCAGCACGGTCAGCGCCATCATGAACAGGCCGTTGCGCGGAATTTCAATCGCATCGGTGAAGTTCACCGAGCCCATCAACCAGGCCGGTGGCTCGGCGCTGACTTCGCGAGCGCCGAACACCGAACGGAAGGTTTGCTGCATGACCAAAGACAGGCCCCAGGTCGCCAGCAGCGTGTCCAGCGGCCGCTTGTACAAGCGACTGATCATCGCCCATTCGACCAACCAGCCGACGGCGCCGGCAACGAGGAACGACAAGGCAATGGCGAAGAAGAAGTAATAGGGTTGAAAGCTCGGCGCAAAGTGCGCGGTGAGGCTGGAACACACGTAGGTGGTGTAGGCGCCGATGGTCAGGAATTCACCGTGGGCCATGTTGATCACGCCCATCTGGCCGAAGATGATTGCCAGTCCCAACGCCATCAGCAACAGCACGCAGAACACGGACAAACCGTTGAACCCCTGCATCGCCGCGATGGCTCCAAATTCCGATAGCCATTCCATGATGATGGTCTCCTACAGAGAGATGAAATGCGGCCTGCTTTTGCACTGTGTGGGAGGGGGCTTGCTCCCGATAGCGGTGGTTCAGTTATAGAAATGTCGCCTGACACTCCGCCATCGGGGGCAAGTCGAATCGTCGCACCGCCCCTCCCACATTTAGATCTCTTTATGATGCCTGAGGGTTATTGATAACCCTTTGGAAACGGATTCGGTTCGATCAGATCCGACTCGTAGATCACCTTGAACTGGCCGTTGGGCAGCACTTCGCCGATGCGCGACTTGCTCCACAGGTGGTGGTTCTCGTGGACCTTCACATAACCTTCTGGCGCGGTTTTCAGCTCGATGCCCGGTGAGGCGGCGACAACTTTATCCACGTCGAAACTGCCGGCCTTCTCCACCGCCGCTTTCCACAGCCACGGACCGAGGTAGGCCGCCTGGGTCACGTCGCCGATCACTGCGTCCTTGCCGTACTTGGCCTTGAAGGCTTCGACGAAGGCTTTGTTGTTCGGGTTGTCCAGGCTCTGGAAGTACTTCATCGAGGCATAGAAGCCGGCCATGTTTTCGCCGCCGATGCCGAGCAGTTCGTCTTCGGTGACCGACAGGGTCAGCAGGGTTTGCTTGGACGCGTTCACGCCTGCCGCGTTGAGTTGTTTGTAGAACGCCACGTTGGAACCGCCCACCACGGCGGCGAACACCACGTCAGGTTTTTTCAGCTTGACCTTGTTGATCAGCGAGCCGAACTGGGTGTTGCCGAGTGGGTAGTAGTCTTCGCCGACCACGCTGCCGTGCAGTACGTTTTCAATGTGCTTGCGGGCGATCTTCATCGACGTGCGCGGCCAGATGTAATCGGAGCCGACCAGGTAGAAGGTCTTGGCGCCTTTGGTCTTGGCGATCCAATCCAGGCTGGCGAGGATCTGCTGCGTGGCTTCCTGCCCGGTGTAGATCACATTTTTCGACTGTTCCAGGCCTTCGTAGAAGGTCGGGTAGTAGAGCAGGCCGTTTTCTTTCTCGAAGATCGGCAGCACGGCTTTGCGCGAGGCCGAGGTCCAGCAACCGAACACGGCGGCGACTTTGTCGTTGACCAGCAGCTTCTTGGCCTTTTCGGCGAAGGTCGGCCAGTCGGAGGCGCCGTCCTCCTGGATCACTTTGATCTGGCGTCCCAGGATCCCGCCCGAAGCGTTGATTTGCTCGATAGCCAGGCGTTCGGCCTGGATCGAGCCGGTCTCGGAAATCGCCATGGTGCCGGTGGCCGAGTGCAACTGGCCGACGGTGACTTCGGTGGGCGTCACGGCCAAGCCTTCGTTATCGGCCAGCACGCCCTGGCTGAACAGGCTGGCCGCCAGCAGCGACAGGGCCAACAGCGGTGTGGAGCGGATCAATCGTGGTTCCATGGGGCGACTCCTGTGCAATGAGGGCTCCAGCATGGCGGCGGCAGGCAATCGCGGGTATACGCAGCCTGACGTAACGCAGTACGTCATTTGACGTATGCCGTTGCGCACCAATGCAGGGCAGGATCGCGTCCGCCCAGCCACTGCGATCCCCTGTGGGAGGGGGCTTGCTCCCGATGGCGGTGGCTCAGTTGCCCATCCGTTGACTGACACACCGCCATCGGGAGCAAGCCCCCTCCCACATTTGGATCTCAGCGCACTCGAGGGCATGGAACTTGCTCATTTAACCTGGCCCTCTTTCCGGAGCACCCCACCGTGCACCCCACCTCTGGCACCCAGCGCATCGTCAAGATCCGCCGCGACTACAACTCCTGGGTCGCCGACGAGACCATGGAAGACTACGCCCTGCGCTACACCCCCAAATCCTTTCGCAAATGGTCGGAGCTGCGCATCGCCAACACGGCCCTGGGCGCGGTGTCGTTCCTGGCGCTGGAGGCGATTGGCGGCGTGTTGGTGCTCAGTTACGGCTTCACCAATACCTTTTGGGCGATCCTGGCCATCAGCCTGGTGATCTTTCTTACCGGCCTGCCCATCAGCTATTACGCCGCCCGCTATGGCGTGGACATGGACTTGCTGACCCGCGGCGCCGGCTTTGGCTATATCGGCTCGACCATCACTTCGCTGATCTACGCCAGCTTCACCTTCCTGTTCTTCGCCCTGGAAGCGGCGATCATGGCGTTGGCGCTGGAGTTGTATTTCCATATCCCGCTGGCTTTCGCCTATGTGATCTGCTCACTGTTGGTGATTCCGCTGGTGGCCTACGGCGTCACGCTGATCAGTCGCCTGCAACTGTGGACCCAACCGCTGTGGCTGCTGTTGCTGGTGCTGCCCTATGGTTTTGTGTGGTGGAAAAACCCTGACGCCTTCAGCGACTGGACCAGCTTCGTCGGACGCAGCGGCGACGGCGGCGGTTTCAACCTGCTGGCGTTCTGCGCCGCCTGTACCGTGGCGCTGTCGCTGGTGACACAGATCGGCGAGCAAGTGGACTACCTGCGCTTTCTCCCGGAAAAGACCGCCGCCAACCGCAAGCGCTGGTGGGCCGCCCTGCTCTGCTCCGGCCCGGGCTGGATTATCCCCGGCGCGTTGAAGATGTTTGGCGGCGCGTTCCTGGCGTTCCTTGCCCTGCAACATGAAATCCCCATGGAGCGCGCCGCCGAACCGACCCAGATGTACCTGGTCGCCTTCCACTATGTGTTCAGCTCGCCGGAATGGGCCCTCGGCGCCATGGTGCTGTTTGTGTTCATCTCACAGATGAAAATCAACCTGACCAACGCCTATGCCGGCTCCCTGGCCTGGTCGAACTTCTTCGCCCGCGTCACCCATAGCCACCCCGGGCGCGTGGTGTGGCTGGTATTCAACGTAGCCATTGCGTTGATGCTGATGGAGCTGGGCGTGTTCGATGTGATCGACCAGGTGCTGGGGCTGTACGCCAATATTGCGATTGCCTGGATTGGCACGTTGGTGGCCGACCTGGTGATCAACAAGCCCCTGGGCCTGTCGCCCAAACACATCGAGTTCAAACGCGCGCACCTCTACGACATCAATCCGGTGGGCGTCGGCTCGATGCTGATTGCGTCGTTGCTGTCGATCCTCGCCCACTTCGGCCTGTTTGGCGCCCTGGCCCTGATCTACGTACAGGCGGCCCAGGGTTTGCCGCATTCGCAAACCCTGTACCAAGCGTTCTTCAAAGCCTTCCTCACCCTGTCGGTGCTGGCCGCCGTGCTCGCCTGGTGGGTGGTGCTGACGCGTGAAAGCCGCCGCGTGGCCCAGCAAGAATCCGACCGCCAGACTCTGCTGTTGATGCAGGAAATCGACGCCCACAGCCTCACGGACCAGGCCCTGCAACAGGCCAAGGAAGCCTCCGAAGCCGCCAACGCCGCCAAGAGCCGCTACGTCACCGGGCTGTCCCATGAACTGCGCACACCGCTGAACAGCATCCTCGGTTTCACCCAGATTCTGCAGCGCGACAGCGCCATGCCCGAGCAGCACCAGGACGCGCTGGCGACCATCCTGCGCAGCGGCTCGCACCTGCTGTCGCTGATCGACGGCCTGCTCGACGTGGCCAAGATCGAGGCCGGCAAGTTGCGCCTGGAACTCACCGAAATCCCCTTCCCCGAACTGATCCACGACCTGGAGCAGATGTTCACTCCCCAGGCCCAGGACAAGGGCCTGCGCTTTCGCCTGGATTGCGTCGGCAAGATCCCGGCGGTGGTGCGCGGTGATGAAAAACGCGTGCGCCAGATCCTGATCAACCTGCTCGGCAACGCGGTGAACTTCACCGACAGCGGCGAGGTGTGCCTGCGGGTCAGCTACATGCGCGAGACCGCCAACTTTGAAATCATCGACACCGGCATCGGCATCGACCCCGGGCAGATCGAGCGGATCTTCCAACCGTTCGAACGCGGCGACCTGATGCGCCAGGACAAGGGCGTCGGCCTGGGGCTGACCATCACGCGCATGCTCACCTCGCTGATGGGCGGCGAGTTGCGCGTCACCAGCGAGCTGGACAAGGGCACCTGCTTCCAGGTGCGCTTGTTCCTGTCCCAGGTGCGCGCGCCGCAGGCGGTGGTGCATGTGGAACACGACATCATCGGCTACCAGGGCGCACGCCGACGGATTCTGGTGGTGGACGACCATGTGGACCACCGCAAGGTGCTCAGCGGCATGCTCACGCCGTTGGGCTTTGAGGTGATCCAGGCGAGTAATGGCCAGGATGCGATTCGCCAGGTCGCACTGCTGGCGCCGGACCTGATCCTGATGGACCTGTCGATGCCGACCCTGGATGGCCTGGAAACCAGCCGGTTGATCCGGCGCAATGCGCTGTCCACTGCGCCGATCATCGTGATCTCGGCCAACGCCTTTACCGACGACCGCGAACGCAGCATCGCCGCCGCCTGCAACGACTACCTGGCCAAGCCGGTGCGCACCCCGGAACTGCTCGGACGCCTGCAACAACACCTCGGCCTGCAATGGCTGCGGCGCACCAAAACCTTCGTCGCGCCACCACCGCCCAGCGTGCTGCCGAGCGCCGATGACCTCGCCGCGCTCGCCGAACTCAGCGCAATCGGCTATGTGCGGGGCCTGCACGAAAAGCTCGACACGATCCTCGAACACCGCCCGGACGCCGCACCGTTCATCACCAAAGTGCGCGGATTGCTCAAGGGTTTCCGCCTGGATGAACTCAACCGAACCCTCAAGGAGGCCGAAGATGAATGTACTCACTCGTAGCACCGAACCCGGCGTGGTACTGATCGTCGACGATACCCCGGACAACCTGGCCATGCTCTCCGACGCCCTCGACGATGCCGGCTACATGGTGCTGGTGGCGCTCGACGGGCTCAGCGCGCTGAACCGCGTGCAACGCCGGCGCCCGGACCTGATCCTACTGGACGCGATGATGCCGGGCCTGGACGGTTTCGAAACCTGCCGCCGGCTCAAGGCGCTACCGGCCAGCGCGGACATCCCGGTGGTGTTCATGACCGGGCTGACCGACAGCAAGCATGTGGTGCAGGGCTTCGAGGTGGGCGGCAGCGACTATGTGACCAAACCGATCCAGACCGATGAAGTCTTGGCGCGGGTGGCGGCGCATTTGCGCACCTCGCGCATCCTGCTGTCCGCGCGGGCGGCGACGCAGCCGAGTGTGTTGACCCTGGAGGATGAGCCGGCGCACAAGCTGTTGTCGGCGCGGTTTCAGTTGACCGAGCGCGAGGTCGAGGTGCTGCGCTGGGTAGCGTGCGGCAAAACCAATCGGGATATCGGCGATATCTTGGGGTTGAGCCCAAGGACGGTGAACAAGCACCTGGAACATGTGTATGTGAAGTTGGGGGTGGAGACGCGCACGGCGGCGACGTCGGTGGCATTGGCGGCGATGAGCCCGAGCCGGGCGCCCATGCTGGCGACCCTTTAATCTGGGGGCTGGCCCGCGCCCGCTTTGGAGGGTCGTTGCGTGTGCGCGCCAGCCTGTTCGGCATCATCCTCAATGAGTTTTTCCACCTGGCCAAAACAACGGCACATCACCGTCACCAGTTCCGGATCAAAATGCATGCCCGACTGTTCAAGAATATAGGCCTGCGCCCGTTCAGGGCTCCAGGCACGCTTGTAGGGCCGCTCCATACGTAACGCATCATAGACATCACACAGCGCAACAATCCTTGCCGAAAGCGGAATGTCCTTACCGGCAAGCCCTTGCGGATAGCCGCTGCCGTCCCATTTTTCATGGTGACCATAGGCAATGTCCGCAGCCATATCGCTCAGCTCCGTGGCGTGAGCGTCCTGCAGAATTGCATGCCCTATGCGCGGATGGTCCATCATCTGCTGGCGTTCCTGCGCCGTTAATGGGCCGTCCTTATGCAAGATCCGATCAGGAATGCCAATTTTGCCCAAGTCATGCATCGGCGCCGCCAAGCGAATAAGGTCGCACCACGGCTGCGGCATACCGATTGCCTTGGCCATCACGGCGGCGGTTTCGCCAATGCGCAATACATGGGCGCCCGTTTCGTCATCGCGGTAGCAGGCCGCACGACTCAATGCCCTGAGCATTGCGCAATAACTGTCCTCTAACTGAAAGGTGCGCTCGTGCACTCTTTGCTCCAGCGCGTGGTTCAGGTCTTGCAGTTGGCGGGTTGCGTGAGACAAACGCAGGGCGTTGCGTATGCGTAATAGCAGCTCGGGCAAATCCAAGGGTTTGAGCAGATAATCGTTGGCCCCCAGTTCAAGGCCGAGACGGCGGTTCTGCGGCTCGCTCAATGCCGTCAAGATAATCACCGGAGACCTTGAACGATCGCGCTCGCTGAGTTGGCGCAAAATCTCAAACCCATCAGGTGCCGGCATATCCAGATCCAATAGCAGCAAATCCCAGGGTTGCTCCTTGAGCCAAACCAGACCGCTGGCCGAGTCGGCAAAACTCACAACGTGGCGCAAACCGAAGGCTTTCAAGCTGGAGTGCAGCAAGCGCAGGTTCGCAGCCACATCATCGATAATCACGATGCGGGTATCGGCAGGGATATCACTGAACATTCGGTGTCTCCACTTGCATCATCGCGTGTATGAGTTCGCGTAGTTCATTGGGCTCCAGCGGTTGTTTTAGCACTGCTTGAAATTCGCACCCCAGCGTCGCGAGCATGCGGGGTGATGTACACAGCAAAATAAGCGGGATTTGATCGCCGCCTGGCAAACGTCGTAACCGAGACAACGCATCGATCAAGTCATCTCCCAGTAAGTCACAGTCAATCAGCATGACGTCCGGCGCCGTGTCGTGCCGTACCTGCTCCAGGCATTCCGAAAGCGTACCGTGGCGCAGTTCCACTATGCCCCTCAACGTGTCGTCAAGACAGCGCAGCGTCTCGTCGTCCTGCCCCACGAAACACAGCGACAGCAAACGCTTGCGGACCTTGGGTGCCGTAACGCCTTGGGGCAGATCGACCCAAAAGCGACTGCCAACGCCGGTTTCGCTGACGAGCCCCATGCTGCCATTCATCAACGTAGCGAGTTCTCGGCACAACGCAAGGCCGATACCGGCGCCTTGGATCGCGGTATTTTCCTGGCCCAAACGCTGGAACGGTTCGAACAGCGCGCCTTGCAAGGCCGGGGAAATACCGGCGCCGCCGTCTTCGACAAACACCCTCACGCGCCCATTGTGGAGTTCAGCCCCCACGAACAAACGACCGTGAGGGCGGTTGTACTTGATGGCGTTGGACAGCAGATTCAGCAGGATCTGGCGCAGGCGCCTCGCATCGGCCAGGACACTCAGCGTCGGGTTCGTCGACTGCAACTCAAGGTCAAGACCCGCAGCCTTGGCCTGGGAACGGACCATTTCGGCACATTCGCGCATCAGTCCGTTGACCTCCAGGACACGCATCTGCACGCGAGGCGCTTTAGCCTGCAGGCTCGACCAATCGAGCAAATCGTCGACCAGGTGGGCCAGGTGTTGGCTGGCGCCCAGGATCTCATCAAGGGATTTGGCCTCCTCCTGCCCATCGGCCACTTGCAGGCGCAATAACTGGGCAAATCCATGAATCGAATTCAGCGGTGTGCGTAACTCGTGGCTCATGCTGGAGATAAAACGCGACTTCGCCTTGCTCGCCCCTTGCGCTTCAAGGGTGCGCCGGCGCAAATCCTCTTCAACCTGTTTAAGCGTGTCGATATCGACGAACGTACCCGCGGACAAACGCATGCGCGTGTCGGGGGACTCGATCAGGCGACCACGACACAGAAACCAGATCGGCGAGCCATCGGGCCGCAATAAACGTAACTCCAGGTCGATCACCGACGCCGTGCCTGCCCGCAACGCGCTAAGAGCCCGATCAAGGGCCTGCACATCCTCGGCGTCAACGTGATCGTAAAAACGGACGCGCTCCAGTTGAGACGCCGGTACGCCAAAACGCTTGCAGAACGCTTCGCTCAACGACAGGCAGTCAGTATCCAGGCGGTATTCCCAGAGCCCGGCGGTGATGCTTTCAACGACCAGGTTGAGGCGATTCTGAGCCGCGTTGCGCCGTGCTTCACTGGATGACAGTTGAGCGCCCATTGAAAGCACGTTGCCCGCCATCTCATCCAGCTCGCGAATGGTCGATCGTGCACGCTGAGGGAGCAACTGGCCGTTACCAATTTGCTGCAGCATGTCTCTGATATCGCGGATCGGCCGCCGCAGGCTATGGCTCAATTTACGCGCACGAATCCACATGTAACTGAAGAACGCGAGGTAAAACATCACCAGCCCGGCAATCATCAAATAGCCGATGTTGCGGGAATGCAGTGCCAGGCTGTTCGTGGCTGCCATGACGTCCTCTTCATCAACGACCGCCAGCAATCGCCAACCCGCGGGTTTTACTTCGGCCCACGCGACAAAGTGCGTGCGCCCGTTGAGCACGACTTCGGCGTTGCCACGGCTATGCAGGGCGACAGCGGCGAGCAACTCCCGGGGGTTCACTGCGTCGGTTAAATCTTGACCCGTAGGGTTAAACTCAGCCTCATTCGAGGCGTTCGATCCCGAACGCCCCCAGTCGTTTTTATCAAAATCATGTTCGGCTTCGGGCGGTAACACCATGATCTTCATATCCGCGCCGACGAGCATCAAGTACCCGCCCCACGGCACCTTAAGCGTGGAAATTTCTTTGAGCAACTGGCCCACGGTGATATCCAGCCCGACCACGCCTTCGAGAAAGTTGCGTTCATAAACAGGCGCGATGGCAGACATCATCAAGCCATGACCTGCCGGATCGAGGTAGACGTCAGTCCAGCGAACCCCGCGCTGCGGGTTATGTTCGGCATCGGCCAGATAATAAAAGTTATAACTGGGTATCTGCATATCATGCGGATATTGTTCATCTGCACGAATCCACGGATAAATCCGGTTATAACTGTCCCATGCATTGAAATAAACACTGGCCACCATCGACTCATGATCGTTTATCGCACGCATCAATGGGTCGAGACTGGATAACTTCTGCACTTTACTCAGGTTCTGTTGCGCAACCGGTGTGACCGCCGAGTAGAACGACGCGGCCCCTCCCAGGTCTTTTCCACTGAACTGAGCCCCATCAACCGAGGTACTTAATGTTTCACTCAAGGGTGTTGAGGCGGCACGAAGTGCGTTAGCCGTCATATCCGCAAATAGCTGAGTGACATCAGCGATGTGGGTTAATTGATCCTGAATGATTCTGGTGTGCTGGTCGACGGTTGCGCCGAGGCTTTCAATTGCACTGCGTTCCAAATAATCGATCTGGGATACACGGATCGCCTGATTGGTCAGCAAGTAACAAGTAATCAGAATCGTCTCCACCAAGACCAACGGGATTAATGCACTGTGCATAAATGCCCGCCAAATCCAATGGCGCAAGCCTATTTGAGAAGCCCTTTCATTCACTAAGAGCACTCCTGCAAATGGCATCAGCCTTTATTTGAATAGTGGCAATACGATATCAACAAAAACGATAGCTCATCCGGTGAACCGTTTCCATGCTTTTTATGTGGGGAATTTTCAAAATGACGTTTGTCCTAGCGCAAACCCTTGTTATAGGGCGCTGGAAGACTGCCCGACGGGCCTACCCGACTAAAGTGTGTGAAAAATGACTTGCCAAAATATGGCGGCCGGCAGGCTCACCTGGCATACGCGTTCCCATGCCTACCTAATGCCTGCAAGATTACTCGCCGCCCGGCCTCTCGATCGAGATATGATCGAGCTCAATGAATCAGATCCCCACGACTTATGGCCGTTGATCTACAAGCGCTCTACCCCAAACTTATCCATCTGATGCTGGATACGGTATTTGTGGTTGATAGAAACGACCACATCGTTTTTGTGAGCGATGCCTGTGAGGCACTACTGGGTTACCGTTCTGACGAGCTGAACGGCACCCCTATCAGTCGCTATATGCATCCCGAAGACCTGACGGCCACACGGGCCTCGATTACCCGCGTCATGAATGGTCAATCTCACTTCGATTTTCGCAACCGTTACATCCGTAAGGATGGAGGAGTCGTGTACATCCTGTGGGCTGCATTCTGGTCGGAAGAGGTGGGTGCAAGGATTGGAGTCGCGCGCAACGTGACGGCGTTAGCTAAAGCCGAGGAGGAATTACGTTTCCTCGCCCATCATGATCCGCTGACAAAATTAACCAACCGGTCGATTTTCAGTGACCGACTGAAATCTGCCCTGCACGTGGCGCACCGTCACAATAGTCAGTTGGCTTTGCTATTTCTGGATATCAATGACTTCAAGAGTATCAATGATGTTCATGGCCACGCAGTGGGGGATCGTATTCTCTGCATGATTGCCCGACGTTTAGAAAACTGCACGCGTGCGACGGACACCGTGGCCCGAATGGGCGGCGATGAATTTACAGTGCTGTTGACAGATATCCATTCGAGAGACGCCATTACCAAGAAGTTAGAACAGATTCACACCGTCATGGCCGCGCCACTACCGCCTGAATTCGGCACACTCAAGATGCCGTCGTGCAGTATCGGCGCGGCCTATTATCCCGAGGACGGGAAGGACGCCGACACACTGCTTACCTACTCGGACAATGAAATGTACCAGATGAAAAGGCAGCGTTTTTTAGACAATAAAGCGCCCGGCACATAAGTAAAACGTAAGAAGTGTATGCGTCCGGCCAAGTCATCTAGCGAACTCCGCAACACCAAAACATGCCATTCACTTAAGTGCTCACCCGACAATCAGATGAGCAATCGTTGATGCGTTCGACGCAGAATCGCTGGGATTCACGCTTGAGCAGATGGAGTCATCACTCCACGCCAGGTTCGACGATGGAACATGGGTAAAGGGGCTGGACGCTACGCTCTGGAGTTGGCGCGCAGTGGGTCTCGGTATCTGGGCCGCACCGCTATCCTGGCGGTTAGCCAGGCCGCTGCTTAACATTGGCTATCGCCTTTTTTGTCGCAGGCGCCCCTATCTGGCATGGCTGCCGCATCCTGATGGCAGCCGTCGCTGCCGTGACGACAGCTGTACAACGTCGCAAACCAACCATGACCTACCCACCAAAGGTCTGTGAGGGCCGGCGCAGCGTTGGATCAAACGGATTGATCCGCGGCCCGATCGCCGCCGCTTCGCGCTTGAGCAACTCCACCACCATCGGCAAGCGACTCGGTCCCAACCGGTCGCTGATGGTCGCCACGCTCAATGCTGCCACCGCATGGCCGTCGCGGTTCAGGATCGGCACCGCCAATCCCGCCATGCCTTCCAGCACGCCGGTATTGCGCGCCGCATAGCCCAGATGGCGCACGTTCTCCACTTCCGAACGCAACAGCACCTCGTCATACAGGTGAAAATCCTTGAGCCTGGGCAAGTTGTAGCGGATCACCGTCTCGCGCTCTTCCTCCGGCAAAAAGGCCAGGATCGCCAGGCTGCCCTGCCCCACGCCCAATGCCACGCGCCCGCCGATATCACCGGTAAAAGTACGAATCGGGTACGGGCCTTCGCTGCGGTCCAGGCAGATCGCGTCAAAGCCGCTGCGCGCCAGCAAAAACAATGAATCGCCCAGTGACGCACTGAGACGCAGCATGCTCGGCCTGACCAGGTCGCGCAGGTTGCCGGTCTTGCCCGCGTTCGCCGCCAGGGCGAAGAACTCCAGGCTCAGGCGATAGCGTTTGCTGCGCGCGTCCTGCTCGACCATGCCTTCGTCGATCAGGCTGCGCAGCAGGCGGTGGGTGGTGGGTTGGGACAGGCCGACCTGTTGTGCGAGCTGGGTCACGCGTTCGCCACCGTCGGGCACGCCCCCCAAGGTACGCAGCAATGCGAACAGGCGAGACACGCCGCCCGCGCCCACCTCCTTGGTATTTTCATTCCGCTCAGTGGAATTCATAACGCGCAATCTCATTAATAATTCTTGTCAGTGAATAAAACTGAAAAAACTACTCCATTCAGTGAAATTCTGTCTTCCGTCCATCCTAGTCTTCGTCCTAATCTGCGTCCACAGGGGCGAAATGAACAACAACCGGCAGCCGACTCAAGATCGAGCGCCAACGCACCCGCAACACCCTTTTCGCATCTGCCCAAAACAAAAAAGCGCGTTTCGACGCGACTCAAAACAGGTGGAACGCAGACATGGCATTTCTCCAACTCAACGCCTTGAGCAAACGCTACGGCGCCGTCGACGCGGTGGTCGCCACTGACCTTGCGGTGGAAAAAGGCGAGTTCGTTTCCCTGCTCGGCCCATCAGGCTGCGGCAAGACCACCACCCTGCAAATGATCGCCGGCTTCGTCGACGTGAGCGCTGGGCAAATCCTCCTCGACGGTCGCGATATCACCCACGCCAAGCCCGCCAGCCGTGGCCTGGGGGTGGTGTTCCAAAGCTATGCGCTGTTCCCGCACATGAGCGTGCGCGACAACGTCGCCTTCGGCCTGAAGATGCGCAAAGTACCGGCCGCCGCGATCGCCGCCAAGGTCAAGACCGTGCTGGAGCTGGTGCGCCTGGCTCCCCACGCCGACCGTTACCCCCGTGAATTGTCCGGTGGCCAGCGCCAACGCGTGGCCCTGGCGCGCGCGCTGGTGATCGAGCCGCCGGTGTTGCTGCTGGATGAACCGCTGTCCAACCTCGACGCCAACCTGCGCGAAGAGATGCAGTTTGAAATCCGTCGCATCCAGTGCGCGGTGGGCATCACCACCCTGATGGTCACTCACGACCAGGCCGAGGCGCTGTCCATCAGCGACCGTGTGGTGGTGATGCAGGCCGGGCGCGTGACCCAGATCGACGTGCCGTACACGCTGTATGAACACCCACGGACGCGCTTTATCTCGGACTTCGTCGGCAAGGCTAACCTGCTGGCCGGCGACTATGACGCACTCGGTATCCCGCAAGTGCGCCACGCCGGCGGCGACGGCGAGCTGGTCTTGAGCCTGCGCCCGGAAAAAATCCAACTGGTGGACGCCAGCGAAGGTCGCCTGCAGGGCCAGGTGCTCGACCGCTATTTCTTCGGCAGCCAGTGGCTGTACCGGGTCCATACCGCGTTGGGCGAAATCACCGTGGTGCGCAGCAACGACGGCAGCGCACCGCTGGGTCGCGGCGCGGCAGTGGGCCTGGACTGGCAAGCCGACTTGCTGCGGGTGCTGACGGCGGATGAGGTGCACCCATGAGTCGCGGTTATTTACTCTCGCTGCCGGCGTTGCTGCTGTTCGCCGGGCTGCTGATTCTGCCGCTGGGCCTGACTCTGGTGCTGTCGTTCAACGTGTTCGATTACCAAGTGGGGGTTAAGGCCGATGAGTGGACCTTCGCCCATTACCTGTCGTTGTTCAGCGATGCGTACTTCTACGAAATCTTCTGGCGCACCTTCTGGATCAGCGCGTTGGTGACGCTGCTCTGCGTCGCGATCGGCGTGCCCGAGGCCTACATCCTCAGCCGCATGGGCACGCCGTGGCGCTCGATTTTCCTGATCCTGATCCTCACGCCGCTGTTGATTTCGGTGGTGGTGCGAGCGTTCGGCTGGAGCCTGTTGCTCGGCGCCGACGGGCTGGTCAACCAGGTGATCCAGGCACTGGGCGGGCGCCCGGTGAAGCTGTTGTACACGCCGTTCGCGGTGATCATTGCGCTGGTGCACGTGATGCTGCCGTTCATGATCATTCCGGTGTGGACCTCCCTGCAAAAGCTCGACCCGTCGGCCGAACAGGCGGCTTTGTCGCTGGGCGCGAGCCAGGCCACGGTGATGCGCAAGATCGTGTTGCCCCAGGTGATGCCGGGCGTGCTGTCCGGCACCCTGATCGTGTTCGGCCTGGCCGCCAGCTCCTTCGCGATCCCCGGCCTGCTCGGCGGGCGGCGCCTGAAAATGGTCGCCACCGTGGTGTACGACCAGTACCTCTCGGAACTCAACTGGCCCATGGGCGCGACCATCGCGGTGGTGCTGCTGTTGGTCAATCTGCTGATCATGCTGAGCTGGAACCGCATGGTCGAAGGCCGCTACAAAAAGTCCCTGGGGGTTTAAGCACATGTCCAGAAACGGTCCTTTGGCCCTTGGCTTCCACGGCCTGGTGGTGGTGTTCATGCTGGCGCCGCTGGTGGTGGTGTGCCTGGTGGCCTTCACCCCGGAAAACACCTTGAGCCTGCCCACGCAGGGCTTCTCCCTGCGCTGGTTTCGCGCGGTGTTCGAACGTGCCGACTTTATCCAGGCGTTCTATAACAGCCTGATCCTGGCATTTACCGCTGCGACCCTGGCGACGCTGATTGCAGTGCCGGCGGCGCTGGCGATCAGTCGTTATGCGTTCCCGGGGCGCAACTTCTTCAGTGCGTTGTTCCTGTCGCCGATCATCATCCCGCACCTGGTGCTGGGGGTGGCGATGCTGCGGTTGTTCGCCTTGATGGGCGTCAACGGCAGCTTCACGTGGCTGATGCTGGCGCACGTGGTGATCATCACGCCCTATGTGCTGCGCCTGGTATTGGCGGCAGCGATCGGGATCGATCGCAGTGCCGAGCAGGCAGCCGAATCCCTCGGCGCCGGACGCTTCACGCTGTTTCGCCTGGTGACGTTGCCGATGATCCTGCCCGGCGTTGCCGGCGGCTGGTTGCTGGCCTTCATCAACAGTTTCGACGAAGTGACCTTGTCGATCTTCGTCAGCTCGCCGGCCACGCAAACCTTGCCGGTGCGCATGTACGTGTACGCCACCGAATCCATCGACCCGATGATGGCGGCAGTGTCGGCGCTGGTGATTGCCCTCACGGCGGCGGCCATGATTGTGCTCGACCGGGTCTACGGCCTGGATCGCGTGCTGGTGGGGAAACACTGATGGCCTTGTTCAAACGATTGACCGAAACCGCACGCCCGGTCCTGGCGTTTACCCTCGACGGGCAACCGGCCACCGGCTTGCTCGGCGACACCCTGCTGACCGCGGTACTGACGTAAATGCTGGCGAAACTGCCAGGCCAATACCTCGACCTGGAGCGCGACTCTGCGAGCCT
>NZ_JAKNRV010000071.1:0-19273 GCF_023072625.1 Pseudomonas emilianonis | reverse complement strand
GCGCCCGCCACCTCGGCGAGCCGGCCGGCGGTCGCGCCGAAGGCTGGAAGCGCTTCACCCGCACCCTCGACAGCCTGGAATTCAGCGCCGAAGAAGAAGCCGCTGTGGAAAAAGGCGCGATCAATGCGTTTATGCGCTTCACTGTGTTGCTCGAACAGGCTTACGCTACAGCCCCTGAACTGGCCTGATACTCGATTGAAATGTGATCGGTGGGAGGGGCTTTCTCCCTCCCACAATTAGATCTCATTCCAAGCCGATTTTTTGTTATCCCTACGTTGCACGCACCCATGACCGGCAAACCCCAATCCACCTCGAAAATCGCCCAGCTCCTCTTCGGCCTGCTGGCCTATGTCAGCCTGGGCATCGGGTTGGTCGCGATTGTCGTGCCGGGTTTGCCCACCACCGAATTCATCCTGCTGGCCGCCTGGGCCGCCACCAAAAGCTCGCCGCGCCTCAGCGCCTGGCTGGAAAACCACCGCCTGTTCGGGCCGATCCTGTTCAACTGGCGCAACGGCAAGATCATCGCGCGCCGCGCCAAAATCAGCGCCACCGCCAGCATGCTGCTCTGCGCCGGCCTGATGCTGGTGATGCTCGATCACGGCTGGCCGATCTACCTGGCCATCGCCGGAATGAGCCTGGGCAACCTGTGGATCTGGTCCCGTCCGGAACGGCTCGCACGCCCTATATAACGCTGGATGTAGGCACTCTCCTACCGCTCATCGCTTACCGCTCATGAAAGCCCAGGTTGCGCCGATGTTCCGGATAATGCGCCGAATGGACTTGGCCCAGCTCGCATACAAACAAGTCCATTCGTGAGTGAACCTATGTTCGATACCCTCTCCATCCGCTTGAAAATCGTCCTGCTGTCCGGCCTCTGCCTGCTGGGAGTGATTGGGCTGGTAGTCGGCATCAATATTTACAACACCGCGCAGAACGACGCGTTGGTCAGCGACTCAAGCTCACGAATGCTCACCGCCAGTGTCGAACAACTGCTGCAAGCCAAGGCCGCCGAACAAGCGGTGCAATTGCAGAGAACCTTCGGCGACAGCCTGGTGGCCTTGACCGCCCTCGCCGATCAGGTCAAAGACCTGCGCAACCTGGGCGCCAAGCGGTCCCTCGAACCCGGCGCGCTGCGTGAAGATCTCAACCAGAGCCTGAAAACCGCGTTCGAACGCAACAGCAAGGTGCTGGGGATCTGGCTGGCGTTCGAACCCAACGGGCTGGAGGGCAAGGACAGCGAGTTTGTCGACGACAAGGCGCGTGCCTCCAACGGAAAAGGCCGTTTCTCCAGCTACTGGAGCCGCGCCGGTGGCGAAGGCTTGAACACGATCCTGATCGAAGACGACCTGAACAAGACCACCCCCAACCTCAACGGCACGCCCTACAACATCTGGTACACTTGCCCACGCGACACCCGCCGCACTTGCCTGCTGGACCCGTATGAAGACACGGTGGCCGGCAAGTCTGTGTTGATGACTACCATCGCCCTGCCGCTACTGGTGGACGGCAAAGTCATCGGCGTCATCGGCGTCGACATTGCCCTCGACTCCTTACAAGCCAGCACCGATGCCACGCAGAAAGACCTGTTCAACGGTATGGCGCAACTGCGAATTATCTCCAGCACCGGTTTGATCGCCGCCTACAGTGGCGAACCGGCTAAAGTCGGCAAGAACCTGATCGACACTCTGGGCGCCGAAGGCAAAGACATCGTGCAACTGCTGGCCAGTGACAACCGCACGATTAGCGAACAGGACGACACCATTCGCGCGGTGTACCCGGTCAAGCCGATTGCCGACGCCAAGTCCTGGGGCGTGATGATCAAGTTGTCCAAGGCCGTGCTGCTGGCCGACAACGTCAAGCTGCAAGCCGTACTCGACAAGGCCCAGGCCAGCGGCATGCTCAAGACTTTGCTGGTGGCGGCCGTCGCCGCATTGCTCGGGCTGTTGCTGGTCTGGCTGACCGCCACCGGCGTGACCCGGCCGATCAACAGCGTGGCCGCCATGCTCAAGGATATCGCCAGCGGCGACGGCGACCTCACCCAGCGCCTGGCCTACGCCAAGAAAGACGAGCTGGGCGAGCTGGTGAACTGGTTCAACCGCTTCCTCGACAAGCTGCAACCGACCATCGCGCAGATCAAGCAAAGTATCACCGAAGCCCGTGGCACGGCCGACCAGTCTTCAGCCATTGCGCGCCAGACCAGCGAAGGCATGCAGGTGCAGTTCCGCGAGATCGACCAGGTGGCCACTGCGTCCAACGAAATGAGCGCCACCGCCCATGAGGTGGCCAACAGCGCCTCCAACGCCGCCAGCGCGGCGCGCGGGGCCGATCAGTCGGCGCGCGAAGGCATGTCGATCATCGAGCAGAGCACCCGCGATATCACCACCCTCGCCAATGAAGTCAGCAAGGCCGTCAGCGAAGTCGAAACGCTGGCCGTCAACAGCGAGCAAATCGGTTCAGTGCTGGAAGTGATCCGCAGCATTGCCGAGCAGACCAACCTGCTGGCGCTCAACGCGGCCATCGAAGCGGCACGCGCCGGGGAAAGCGGCCGCGGGTTTGCGGTGGTGGCCGACGAAGTGCGCAACCTGGCCAAACGCACCCAGGATTCGGTGGAGGAAATTCGCCAGGTGATCGAACGCATCCAGAGCGGCACCCGTGGCGTGGTGGCGACCATGCATTCCAGCCAGCAGCAGGCCCAGAGCAACGCCGGGCAGATCCATCAGGCCGTTCAGGCGCTGGGCAAGATCAGCGACGCGGTGACGGTGATCAGCGACATGAACCTGCAGATCGCAAGCGCCGCCGAACAACAGAGCGCCGTGGCCGAAGAGGTCAACCGCAATGTGTCGGCGATCCGCACCGTGACCGAGACCCTCACCGGCCAGGCCACGGAGTCAGCGGCCATCAGCAGCCAACTCAATGCATTGGCCAGCCAGCAGATGAAGTTGATGGATCAGTTCCGGGTGTAAACAACACCACAGGACCAATGTGGGAGGGGCGGTGCGACGGTTCGACTTGCCCCCGATGGCGGTGGATCAGCTACAAATGAGCCAACTGAACCACCGCCATCGGGAGCAAGTCGAACCGTCGCACCGCCCCTCCCACATTTAAAGACCAGGCCAAGCCTGCACAAACGCCGCCAGGTCTTCTTTCGGCGCGGTACGCGGTGGGTTCTGCGGTGTGCCCAGGTACAGGAAGCCAATCACCTCCTCTCCCGCCGTCAGCCCCAGGCCCTTGGCCACATGGGCCGAGTAGGACAAATCCCCGGTGCGCCAGACCGCACCAATCCCCTGGGCATAGGCAGCCAGCAGGATGCCATGGGCTGCACACGCCGCCGCCAGCAACTGCTCGGATTTCGGCACCTTGAAATGTTCCTGCAGGCGAGCAATCACCACCACCACCAGCGGCGCGCGCATCGGGCCGTTCTGGGCCTTGTCGAGGGCGGCCTGCGGGGCGTCGGGGTCTTGCAGGCGGGCGGCTTCGACCAGCAACGTACCCAACTGCTCACGGGCCGCGCCTTCCACGGTGAAGAACCGCCAAGGACGCAACTGGCCGTGATCGGGCGCACGCATGGCCGCGGCGAACAGCACATCACGCTGCTCCTGGGTCGGTGCCGGTTCCAGCAGGCGCGGCACGGAAACACGGTTGAGCAAAGCGTCGAGAGCCTGCATTGGCCACCTCCAGAGAAAAATGTGCGGTCATTCTAGCGGGAATGAATCGGGATGCCATCAAACGATAATTGCTCTTATTCAAACCGCCCCGCCCTGTTAGACTTTGCGACCTTATTTTTCGCCTTTGCTCAGGAAACACGATGTTCCGTTCGCTTCTTCGCCTGTCTGCAGGACTGATGGCCTTGAGCCTGGTCGCCTGCGATGACGCCCCCCGGTTTACCCAGGCTGATCCGGGAGAAGCGCGGGCCGGCGGTGCAACGACGGTGAACAAGCGCGACCAGAATGCCTTTTCCCTGCCCTCAGCCAACCTGTCGCCGACCCGTCGCCTGGATTTCAGCGTCGGTAACAGTTTCTTCCGCAGCCCCTGGGTGATCGCGCCGTCCACGACCACCGCACGCGATGGGCTGGGGCCGCTGTTCAACACCAATGCCTGCCAGAACTGCCACATCAAGGACGGCCGTGGCCATCCGCCGCTGGCCGACGCGCAGAATGCGGTGTCGATGCTGGTGCGCCTGTCGATCCCGGATGCGCCGCCGTATGCCAAGCTCATCGAGCACCTCGGCGTGGTGCCCGAGCCGGTCTACGGCGGGCAATTGCAGGACATGGCCGTACCCGGCGTAACGCCAGAGGGCAAGGTGCGGGTCGACTACACGCCGCTCAACGTCACGTTCAAGGACGGCAGCGTCGTCGAACTGCGCAAGCCCAACCTGCAGATCACCCAACTCGGCTACGGCCCGATGCATCCGGACACACGTTTCTCCGCGCGCATCGCCCCGCCGATGATCGGCCTGGGCCTGCTCGAAGCGATTGCCGACGCGGACATCCTGCGCAACACCGACCCGAAGACCGCCGACAAGGAAGCCATCGTCGGCCGCGCGAATTGGGTCTGGGATGACGCCCGGCAGAAAACCGTGCTCGGGCGTTTCGGCTGGAAAGCCGGGCAACCCAACCTCAATCAACAAAATGTTCACGCCTTTTCGGGTGATATGGGCCTCACCACGTCGCTGAGGCCCGTCGATGACTGCACCGACGTCCAGGTCGCCTGCAAGCAGGCGCCCAACGGTAACGGCCCCGATGGCGAGCCGGAAGTCAGCGATAACATCCTGCGCCTGGTGCTGTTCTACACCCGCAACCTGGCGGTACCCGTGCGTCGCGACGTCAACGCGCCCCAGGTGCTGGCCGGGAAAAACCTGTTCTACCAGGCCGGTTGCCAGGGCTGTCACACGCCGTCGTTCACCACGGCTGCCAACGCCGCCGAACCTGAACTGGCCAACCAGGTGATCCGCCCCTACAGCGATCTGCTGCTGCATGACATGGGCGACGGCCTGGCCGATCACCGCAGCGAATTCAAGGCCAGTGGCCGCGACTGGCGCACGCCGCCGTTGTGGGGCATCGGCCTGACGCAAACCGTCAGTGGCCACACCCAGTTCTTGCATGACGGCCGCGCCCGCAACCTGCTGGAAGCCGTGCTATGGCACGGCGGTGAAGCACACGCGGCGCAGCAGCATGTGTTGTCTTTTAATGCCGAACAGCGCGCTGCGCTGCTGACGTTCCTGAATTCTCTATAAGCCTCGACCCACTTACCGAAGGGAGCTCGACATGTTCCGTCCCAAGTTGTTGTTCACCAGCCTGGCCGCCCTCGCCCTCGGCGCCTGCTCACCGCAAGACCCACAAGCGGTGACCTCGGCAGCCATCGCCAAGCAAGTGATCTTGCCGACCTACAGCCGCTGGGTGGAAGCCGACCGCCAATTGGCCGTCAGTGCCCTGGCGTACTGCCAAGGCAAGGAAAGCCTGGACACCGCACGCGCCGACTTCCTTCACGCCCAAAAAGCCTGGGCCGAGCTGCAACCGCTGCTGATCGGCCCGTTGGCCGAGGGCAACCGTTCGTGGCAGGTGCAGTTCTGGCCCGACAAGAAAAACCTCGTGGGTCGCCAGGTCGAGCAACTGGTCACCGCCCAGCCGCAGATCGATGCGGCTGCCCTGGCCAAGTCCAGCGTGGTGGTGCAGGGCCTGTCGGCCTATGAATACATCCTCTACGACGCCAAGACCGACATCGCCGACGCCGCGCAGAAAGCCCGGTACTGCCCGCTGCTAATGGCCATCGGCGAGCGCCAGAAAGCCCTGGCCGAAGAGATCCTCGCCAGTTGGAACAGCACCGACGGCATGCTCGCGCAGATGAGCAAGTTTCCCAATCAGCGTTACGCTGATTCCCACGAAGCCATCGCCGACCTGCTGCGCGTGCAAGTGACCGCACTGGACACCCTGAAGAAAAAGCTCGGCACGCCGATGGGTCGCCAGACCAAGGGCATCCCGCAGCCATTCCAGGCCGATGCGTGGCGCAGCCAGTCGTCCCTGCAAAGTCTGGAGGCCAGCCTCGCTGCGGCCCAGACGGTATGGGTCGGCGTCGACAACAAAGGCCTGCGGGGCTTGTTGCCGTCCGATCAAAAGGCGCTGGCCGAGAAGATCGACGCCGCCTACGCCGCATCCCTGAAACTGTTCGCCAGCAACCAGCGCACCCTCAACGAACTGTTGGGTGACGACGCCGGGCGCCAACAGCTCAACGATCTCTACGACAGCCTCAACGTCGTCCACCGCCTGCACGAAGGCGAGTTGGCCAAGGCGCTGGGCATCCAACTGGGCTTTAACGCCAACGACGGTGACTGATGATGCTCAGGCGACAGGCTTTGGCCATTGGCAGCGCGCTGCTCGGCGCACTCACGTTGGGCGGCTGGACGTTGTTCAAGCACAAAGACAAGGGCCCGCTGCTGCTGTCGGCGCGCGATGATGCAGACGGCAACCACTATGCTGTCGGCTATCGCCTGGACGGCCAGCGGGTGTTCGCCACCCAGGTCGGTCAGCGCTGCCACGACATCATCAACCACCCGACGCTGCCGATCGCGCTGTTTGTCGCCCGTCGCCCGGGCACCGAGAGTTACCTGATCGACCTGCGTGATGGCGCGCTGCTGCAAACCATCACCTCGAATGCTGGCCGACACTTCTATGGCCACGCGGTGATTCACAACAGTGGCGACTGGCTGTACGCCACCGAAAACGACACCTCCGACCCGGGCCGTGGCCTGCTCGGTGTGTACCGGTTCGAAGGCGAGCGGCTGGTGCATAGCGGCGAGATTTCCACCCATGGCATTGGCCCGCATCAGGTGTCATGGATGCCCGACGGCGAAACCCTGGTGGTGGCCAACGGCGGCATCCGCACCGAAGCCGAAAGCCGGGTGGAAATGAACCTCAACGCCATGGAGCCGAGCCTGGTGCTGATGCAACGCGACGGCAGCCTGATCAGCAAGGAAACCCTCGGCCAGCCGATGAACAGCGTGCGCCATATGGGCATCGCCAGCGATGGCACCATCCTCACCGGGCAGCAGTTTATGGGGCCGTCCCAGGAGCGTTCCGAGTTGCTCGCAATCAAGCGCCCAGGGCAGCCATTCGTGGCATTTCCGGTGGCCGATGAGCAACTGCAGGCAATGGGGCATTACACCGCCAGCGTCGCGGTACACAGTGAATTGCGCCTGGTGGCGTTGACCGCGCCGCGCGGCAACCGCTTCTTTATCTGGGACATGGACAGCGGCAAATTGCGCCTGGACGGGCCTTTGCCGGACTGCGCGGGTGTGGGTGCGGTAGCAGACGGGTTTGTCGTGACATCCGGCCAAGGGCGGTGCCGATTCTATGACTGTCGCCAGGAACAACTGATCGCAAAACCGTTGGAATTGCCGGCAGGGCTTTGGGATAACCATCTGCATCTGATCTGACGGTCAGCCGCTCGGGCTAATCCCGCGCTGCGCCTGACAGCCAGATCGCAGGCGAAAAAAAAGGGCCTCGTTTCACAAGGCCCTTTTCGGGTGGTTTCGATCGTTTCAACTTTGTGGCCCCACCCCTCGTGACATCCCGAACATGAACAACAGCAGGTCATGATCGGGCTTGACCGTCGCACTCGCCTTGGCAATGCGCGGCAGCAGGCATTGCCCGCCGCTTTGCACCGCACTGAGGACCTGTGTCCGAGGTTGTTCCCATGCAACCAGGGCCAGGGCAGCAACGCCCAACGCCCCAGACAGAAACAGACCTCGAGCTATTTCTAGCTTCATTTGGTTAAACCCTTGATAGCGCTGCCAAACGCCGTCTCGTAAAAGTAGCTGAGTTTTGCCCAGTCGCCATCGTTCCACGACGAGTGGCGGCGCAGTTGCAGCATGTCGTGGGAGGCCGCCCGATAAGCGGTGAGACGTTGGCGGCACTTCTCAAAGTCCAGCAGCGCGACTTCCACGCTGGCCGAGTCGGGCTCACCCGTGACTCGCACAAAGATATGCTTGATGTACAGGCAACCATGTTGCCAACGCCCCTTGTGCATGCGCGCCAACGTCGCCGCGAGTTCCTTGAGCAGGCGCTCATGGACCGCCTCACCGTACTGTTCACGGCCACCGGCGGCGTACCAATTTTCGATTTCGTCGAAACCGTCCAGCGAAGCCGTCACCAACAATGCCTTCCATTGGTGTTGCGGATCACGACGCGCCTCGCAGAACACCATCTCCGGCACCCGCACATTCAGCGAGCGCAGGCCCTTGATGGCATCCCGTTCACGCAACACGGTCGGGCGCCCAAACGGATGGAGCCAACTGCGGTAGATATGCCCGGTCTGACGCTTGCTGTAGAGCAGGCGCCCGTTGGGGCCCATCACACGCTGCACACCACTCTCTCCGCCGCGTCGACGATTGGGCTCTTCGACCCACTCGCCCTGCTGGCGCCAGAAATAATCAAATCGCTCTTCGGGAGCTACGTGACTGCCTGCTACGCACTCAACTGCCATCCTGTTACCTCTTGCGCAATACATACACCCGCCACATGGCGTAGAGCGGGATGAAATCCAGGGATTCCTGAACACGAAAACCCGCTTGCTCAAACTCTGCCTCGACAGTAGCCGCCGGTAGTACAAACCGGTTTTGGTAACCTTCCTGCTCGCCTTCCTTACGACGTTTTACTTCGGCACGCTTGCGTTTCCAGGCCTTGAAGTTGCCATCCACCCACAACGAGATAATCACGCTGTCGCGGGTAACGCGATGAAACTCCCGCAGTATCGCCAGCCGGTGCTCAGGATCACCAATGTGGTGCATCAGGCGCATGCAGAAGATGCTGTCGACCGAGTTATCTGGCAGGTCGATATCAAAGGCCGATGTCCGCAAGGGCCGTACCCGCTTCACCACATCCGCCGGTTGGGAGAACGTCGCGACCTTCAACATCGACTCCGAATTGTCGGCGCCGATAATCACCCGATTGGGCTTTTCAGCCAGCAGCGGCCAAAAACGCCCAGCCCCACAAGGCAAGTCCAAGACCAGGCCGGGTTCACCGGCCATGGCCAACGCGCCGCGTGCCAATTGCTCGTCACGTTTGTGGGACAGCCGGCGAGCCAAATTATCCTGATGCTTGAGCAAATAATTCTGCGCATGCTGATCGTCGTACTTATCGGAAAATTCGAGCTTGATCGGGGTAGGCATCTTACGTCTCCGTTTACTGATGCCTACAACCTTAGGTTGCGAACTGTGATCAACAGGTCAACTCGTTGTGAAAAACTTGTCCTGTCCACTCCCATACATTTCAAGACTTTACAGATACAAGTAGTGGTAAAGGGCCACCCTCTACGAATTACACTGATCTACGCCAGCATAGCGGTAGCACGCAAGGTCAGGGTTTGACCTGACTCAACTGGACGTGAAAGCGGCAACCATTGGGCTCCATGGTGCTCAAGCTGACGCTCCAGCCCTGGTTCTCGCAGATGCGTTGCACCAGCGACAACCCCAGGCCAAGGCCTTCACCGCGCTTTTCGCTGCCGCGCACGAAGGGTTCGAACATGGCTTCGCGCTTGTCTTCGGGGATGCCGACGCCGGAGTCTTCCACGACAAAACCACTCGGTTCCAGGGTGAGTCGGATAAAGCCCCGCTCGGTGTAATGCAGTGCATTACGCAGCAAGTTGCCCATCACCGCATGCAGGAAGGTGGTGTTGTAGCGTGTATCCAGAGGGTTGCCCGGCTTATAGATCAGTTGCAGGCCTTTATGCTCGATCGGCTCGCGCCAGAGGCCAAGCAAATCATCCGCCACCTGCGTGAGGGTTACCCGAGGCGACATGGTCGCGTCGTTGTGCTGGGCGCGCGCCAGCATCAGGAAGGTCTGCACCAGTTCGCGCATTTCTTCGCAGGCCCTGGCGATGCGCAGCACCTGATTGCGCCCGCGCTCGTCGATGGCCGGGTTCTCCAACAGCAGCTCGCAGGAACTGGCCAGTACCATCAACGGCGTGCGTAATTCGTGGCTCACGTCACTGGTAAACAACTGCTCGCGGGACAGCGCCTGGCGCAAGCGGCCCAGTGTGGCGTCGAAGGCCACGGCCAGCTCGCCCACTTCATCAGCAGCGTAATCCGGCGCCAGGGGCGGCGCCAGGCCGAGCAACTGGTCGCGATGACGCACCTGGCGTGCCAGGCGCACCACCGGTGCCATCACCTTGCGGGCCAGCACCCAACCAAGGAAGACCGCCAGCGCCAGGCTGAGCACGAAGCCCACCAGCACCACCGCGAACAGCACGCGCTCACGCTCTTCGAAATCACTCTGGTCTTGCAGCAGCACATAGCGCCGACCGGCGACCACTTCGACCATGGCGTGGTACGACAACGCCTCGCGGAACACTTCATGGAAGCCGGGTTCCAGGTGCCGCAGGTCCTTGGGCAGCTCGAAATCCCCGCGCCCGCCGCTGAAATAGAACAACTGATCCGGCTCGGGTCGGTGGCTCCAGTCTTCGACGCTGTCCATCAGCAGCAGGCGCTGCAAGTCGCCGCCCAAACCGGCCGAAATCAGCTTCTCTTCCACCAGATGCACCGTCGCGATGATCCCCATGGCGAAGGCGCCTGCCACCAACGCGCTCATCAAAGCAAAGGCGATGATGATCCGCTGCGCAAGGCTTTGCTTAAACTCCATCACGACCCTCGGCCAGGCGGTAACCCACACCGTGTACCGTTTGCAGCAATGGCTTGGCGAAAGGTTTATCGATCACTTGGCGTAACTGGTGGACATGACTGCGCAGGCTGTCACTGTCGGGACAATCATCCCCCCATAGCGCTTCTTCGAGAATTTCCCGACGCAGTACATGGGGACTTTTCTGCATCAACACCGCCAGCAGCTTCAGGCCCACCGGGTTGAGCTTGAGCAGGCGCCCTTCTCGGGTGACTTCCAGGGTATCGAGGTCGTAATGCAGGTCGGCCACCTGCAGGGCACGGCGTCCGCCACCCTGGGCGCGGCGCAACACGGCTTCGATGCGCGCGGCCAGTTCCGACAGGGCAAACGGCTTGAGCAAGTAGTCATCGGCGCCGGACTTGAAGCCCTGCAGCCGGTCATCCAACTGATCGCGGGCGGTGAGCATGATCACCGGCGTGTCGCGGCGCGCGTCTTCACGCAGGCGCTTGCACAAGGTGTAGCCATCGATGCCAGGCAGCATGATGTCGAGCACGATCAGGTCGTAGTGCTCGGTGGCGGCCAGGTGCAGGCCCGACAAACCGTCCTGCGCGCAGTCCACGGTGTAGCCTTTGAGCCCCAGATAGTCGGCCAGGTTGGCCAGAATATCGCGGTTGTCTTCAACCAATAAAATTCGCATGGGCAGTGTCTCCGTACTTTCGTGCCAGCCGTGTGTTGGCTCGCGCAGCTTAAGGCCTAGTGGGGCTCAGGGATAGAGCTGAACGCTGCGCAGATAAACGATTTCAACCGATTAGAGCGCTGAACGAGTTTTTCACTATAGCTTCACAAACTGACTACAGTGCCAGGCCGAAGATCGCCCCCCATCGATCTAAGGAAGTTGGACATGGGGTTTCTCAAAACAGCGCCTATGCGCTATCTGCTGTTGGTAACCGGTGCCTGGTTGGTTGTTTTCCTGCTCACCCGCTGCGTACTGCTCATTACGCACCTGGATGAAGTCGGCGGCAATCTGCTGCCAGTGTTTGGCGTGGGATTGCTCTACGACCTCGGGTTCCTGGCCTATGCCGCGCTTCCTCTGGGACTGTACCTGTTGCTATGTCCGCCCGCGCTGTGGCGCCGCCGAGGCCATCGCTGGTTCCTGCAGGCGGTACTCACTGTCAGCCTGTTCGCGATGTTGTTCACCTCGGTGGCCGAATGGCTGTTCTGGGATGAATTCGGCGTGCGCTTCAACTTTATCGCCGTCGACTACCTGGTGTACTCCAATGAAGTACTGAACAACCTGCTGGAATCCTACCCCATCGGCAAGTTGCTCAGTTTGCTGGCGATGCTAGCCATCGTGTTGAGCCTGGCGCTGCGCAAGCCATTCAATGCCGCCATGAATGCCCCCCTGCAGCCCATGCGCGACCGCCTTTTGAATGCCTTGGCACTGTTGGTCGTCGCGGGCCTGAGCCTGCAACTGATCAGCCAGGACAGCCCGCGCACCCAAGGCGGCAACGCCTACAAGAACGAACTGGCGAGCAATGGCCCGTATCAGTTTTTCGCCGCCTTCCGTAACAATGAGCTGGATTACACACAGTTCTACAAGAGCCTGCCGACCGAGGTTGTGGCCAAGCAGTTGCGCGCCGAACTCAGCGAGCCCAATGCGCGCTTTATCGGCCAAGACCCGTTGGATATCCGCCGCGCCATCACCCACCCGGGCACGCTGCGCAAACCCAATATCGTGCTGGTGACCATCGAAAGTTTCAGCGCCAAATACATGGGCAGCAATGGCGACGGGCGCAACCTCACGCCGAATCTCGACGCCTTGCGTCAACAAAGCCTGTACTTCAATAACTTCTACGCCACCGGCACCCGCACCGACCGCGGCCTGGAGGCGATCACCCTGGCAATCCCACCGACGCCGGGACGCTCTATCGTCAAACGTATTGGCCGGGAAAGCGGCTTCGCCAGCCTCGGGCAACAACTCACGGCCATCGGTTACGACAGCGTGTTTGTGTATGGCGGGCGTGGCTATTTCGACAATATGAACGCGTTCTTCAGCGGCAACGGTTATCGCGTCGTGGACCAGAGCAGCGTGCCCGAGGCGGAAATCTCGTTCAAGAACGCCTGGGGTATGGCTGACGAGGATCTGTACAAACAGACCCTGAAGCTGGCCGATGCCGACTACGCCAAACAGCAGCCGTTTTTGCTGCAACTGATGACCACGTCCAACCATCGCCCCTACACCTATCCGGAAGGGCGCATCGATATCAAATCCGGCAATGGCCGCGACGGCGCGGTGAAGTACACCGACCATGCCATCGGCCAATTCCTGGAAGCGGCACGTCAGAAGCCCTGGTTCGATAACACCATCTTCGTCTTCGTCGCCGACCACACCGCCGGCAGTGCGGGCAAGGAAGACCTGCCTATTACCAACTATCAGATTCCACTGTTCATCTATGCGCCCAAGCTGATCGACGCACGGGAATCGGCACAACTGGCCAGCCAGATCGACCTGGCGCCAACCCTGCTGGGCCTGATCAACCTGAGCTATGAATCGACCTTCTTTGGCCGCGACCTGTTGCAGGACAACCCATTGCCCCCTCGGGTCGTGGTCGGCAACTACCAGCACCTGGGGTTATTCGACGGCAAAGACCTGGCGATTCTCAGCCCGCGCCTGGGCCTGCGCCGCCACAACGAGGCGCTGGGTGAGAGCCAGGAACTGCGGGTCGGCAGCGATGATCCGCTGATCCAGCGGGCGATCACCTACTACCAGGCCGCCAGTTATGGTTTCAAACAACAACTGCTGAGCTGGAGGGCCCCTAAGGAAGAGGCCCCGGCATTGAGCACGCGCTAACCAAAACGTCCCGTACAGCCAAGTACGGGACTTTTTTATCAGGGCTCACCATGCAATCCACCCCTGTTGTGCCGGTTTCCAAACCTCTCAATTTCTGGCTGTGCCTGGGCATACCCGCCGGCGCTGCGCTCCTGATGCTCTTGCTGGAGCTGACATCGCTGGACATGGACCTCGCCAAGCAGTTCTACAACGCTGCGGATGGCGGCTTCATCGGGCGTTACAGTTTCTTCCTCGAAGACATCCTGCATGACCGTGCCAAACAGTTGGTCATCCTGTTCTCGGTGCTGGCCATCCTGGGGTTTGCCGGCACCTTTATCCTCCAGCGGCTCAAGCCTTACCGCCGCGAACTGGGCTGCCTGGTGTTGTCCCTGGGGCTGGCCACGGCGTTCGTCTCGCCGTTGAAAACCGTCACCGCCGTGCAATGCCCGTGGAGCCTCAAGGAGTTCGGTGGCCAGGAAACCTACAGCGAACTGCTAAGCCCCCGCCCGCCCACCGATAAACCTGGGCGCTGCTGGCCCGGCGGTCATGCGGCAACCGGGTTCGCCTTGTTCGCCTGGTTCTTTGCGCTACGGGATCGGCGGCCGCGGATGGCGCGCAAAGCGTTCATCTTCGCCGTGGCGCTGGGCGGCGTCTTTTCCGTGAGCCGCATGCTGCAGGGCGCACACTTCTTTTCCCACAATGTGTGGACGGCGATTTTCTGTTGGCTGATCTGCCTGGGGCTGTACTGCCTGATACTTTATCGACCCTCGAAGGTCAGGGTGTCTGAAGTGCTCGCATTGAGTACGTAGACCGGCCAGCCGCTTCAGTTACCGCCCTCCCTTTACACGCCCGCATAAAAAAACCCCGCCTGCATCGCTGCAGGCGGGGTTTTTCAGTCGCCGGGTAAGGCTGGCTTACATCATGCCGCCCATGCCACCCATGCCGCCCATGTCTGGCATACCGCCGCCAGCCGAGCCGTCTTTCTTCGGTGCATCAGCGATCGCCGCTTCGGTGGTCAGGATCAGACCGCCGATGGAGGAAGCTGCTTGCAGCGCGGAACGAGTCACCTTGGTAGGGTCCAGGATGCCCATTTCGATCATGTCGCCGTACTCGCCAGTCGCAGCGTTGTAACCGTAGTTACCTTTGCCGTTCTTGACTTCGTTGACCACAACGCTTGGCTCGTCGCCGGAGTTGGCAGCGATCTGACGCAGCGGTGCTTCAACAGCACGACGCAGTACAGCGATACCAACGTTCTGGTCAGCATTGTCGCCGGTCAGGTTGGTCAGGGCTTCCAGAGCACGGATCAGCGCAACGCCACCGCCAGGTACCACGCCTTCTTCAACGGCTGCACGGGTTGCGTGCAGGGCGTCTTCAACGCGGGCTTTCTTCTCTTTCATTTCAACTTCGGAACCAGCGCCAACCTTGATCACTGCAACGCCGCCGGACAGCTTGGCCAGACGCTCTTGCAGTTTTTCACGGTCGTAGTCCGAGGAAGTTTCGGCAACCTGGGCACGGATCTGAGTGATGCGCGCCTGAATGTCGGCCTCTACGCCAGCACCGTCGACGACGATGGTGTTTTCCTTGGAGATGGTCACACGCTTGGCGCTACCCAGGTTTTCCAGGGTGGCGCTTTCCAGGCTCAGGCCGATCTCTTCGGAGATAACGGTACCGCCGGTCAGAACGGCGATGTCCTGCAGCATGGCCTTGCGACGGTCGCCGAAGCCTGGAGCCTTGACGGCTGCAACTTTGACGATGCCACGCATGTTGTTCACAACCAGAGTCGCCAGGGCTTCGCCTTCAACGTCTTCGGAAACGATCAGCAGTGGGCGACCGGCTTTGGCAACAGCTTCCAGCACCGGCAGCATTTCGCGGATGTTGGAGATCTTTTTGTCGACCAGCAGGATCAGCGGGTTTTCCAGCTCGGCAACCATGGTTTCCGGCTTGTTGACGAAGTACGGGGACAGGTAGCCACGGTCGAACTGCATGCCTTCTACAACCGACAGTTCGTTTTCCAGGCCAGTGCCTTCTTCAACGGTGATCACGCCTTCTTTACCGACTTTTTCCATGGCTTCGGCAATGATGTCGCCGATGGAGTTGTCGGAGTTGGCGGAGATGGTGCCTACCTGAGCGATAGCCTTGGTGTCAGCGCATGGCTTGGACAGGTTTTTCAGCTCAGCGACGATGGCGATGGTCGCCTTGTCGATGCCGCGCTTGAGGTCCATCGGGTTCATGCCGGCAGCGACGGCTTTGTAGCCTTCGTTGACGATTGCCTGAGCCAGAACGGTAGCAGTGGTGGTGCCGTCGCCTGCGTCATCGTTGGCACGGGAGGCAACGTCTTTGACCAGCTGCGCGCCCATGTTTTCGAAACGGTCTTCCAGTTCGATTTCTTTGGCTACGGAAACGCCGTCCTTGGTGATGGTCGGAGCGCCGAAGCTCTTCTCGATGATCACGTTACGGCCTTTCGGGCCCAGGGTCGCTTTTACTGCGTCAGCCAGGATGTTGACACCGGTGAGCATTTTCTTGCGGGCGGAATCGCCGAATTTAACTTCTTTAGCAGCCATGATCGATATTCCTTAAATACTTTGTAGTAACGGGAAAATGGGCGGGAAAATCAGCCTTCCAGTACAGCGAGAATCTCGTTCTCAGCCATGACCAGCAGGTCTTCGCCGTCGATTTTCACAGTGTTGCTGCCGGAGTAAGGACCGAATACAACCTTGTCACCGACTTTAACGGCCAGCGCACGTACTTCACCGTTTTCCAGAGTCTTGCCTGGGCCTGCAGCGACGATCACACCGTGGTTGGCTTTTTCAGCAGCCGAACCTGGCAGAACGATACCGCCAGCGGTTTTCTTTTCTTCTTCGCTGCGACGGATAACGACGCGGTCGTGCAGAGGACGAAGCTTGCTCATTGTCGATCTCTCCTAATTGTGTTTTTCATCGGCCGGTGTCAGTACCGGCAGGTTTAATCCGGCGGTGCCGGTCGCGGTTCGCTGGGCGAAACGCGGAAGTCTGTCTGGTGTTGCCACCAGAAACCTTGCGGTGACCGTTACATAAGGGCGCATAAGCATATTACAAGGGGCCGGGGATGAATTTTTTTGCGTCTGCCAGCCCATAAAAACAACACGGCACCCGAAGGTGCCGTGCCAGTGAAGCAGTTATTTACTGTCGCGATGTTCGAACTCACCTTCGATCACATCACCTTCGCGTCCCAACGGCTGGCGCGGAGCCGGGCCACCACGGGGTTGCAGGTCGTCGGCGAACGCGCGCTGGCGAATCGCAGCCTCTTCGGCACGCTGGCGCATTTTGCCTGCCAGCAGCTTGCGGGTGAAGGGCAGCAACATGACCAGGCCGAGCACATCGCTGATAAAGCCTGGCAGGATCAACAGGCCTCCGGCCAGGGCCATCATCAGGCCTTCGAGCATGGTTTGTGCCGGCAATTCACCGCGATTCAGGCTTTCACGGGCACGCAACGCCGTGGCCAGACCGGCGACGCGCAGCACCAGAACGCCGAGCATCGAGCCGAGAATGATCAGCAACAGCGCCGGGAAAAACCCGATCGCACCGCTGACTTTTACGAATACGAACAGCTCCAACACCGGGAACAGCAGAAAGAGCAATAAAAAAGGGCGCATCAAATGGTTTCCTCAACGCAAGAATGCCTTGCCAGTCCACCTTAGATGACGTCGCCATTTCGTGAATTCAAGCTTCAGCGGCGCTTTTTTTCGGCCAGACCGCAGCATGAGCCAATGAAACCAGGGCCTCGCGCACTTGTGTCGGCGTGTTGCAATACTCGGCGAACGGCAACCAGTGCAGCGCATGCCCTATTCGCAGGTGCATGCCTTCGCTGTCGATCCCGGCCAATTGCGCCGGTTCGTGGGTGGGCAAGCCGGCCAATTCAACGTAATGGGCGATGGCCTTGGTGTGATCGGCGTTCATGTGCTCGACCATGCTGCGCTCGGCCGGGCCGGCGAACGGGTTGGCCAGGGTCAACTGGTCAAGCCAGTGAATCGCGCCAAAGCCGCCGATATAGCGGTGACGTACCGGCTTGAGCACCCAGAAGTCGAAATCGTGGGCCTTGTGATAGTTGGCCGATTCAGGGAAGTAGCGGTAATAGCGCTCGGCAGCCGCGTCAATCGCAGCAGCGTCCTGCAATTGCTCGGCTTCGGCCAGGTAAGTCAGGCGCCCGACCGCCTGCACGTCATCCGCTTCACGCTCGCCGACCAGCAACGAACACTTGGGGTCTTTCTGCAGGTTATGGGTGTGTTGGGCAATCCGGCTGATCAGGATCAGCGGCCGGCCCTGCTCGTCCAGACAGTACGGCACGACCGAACCAAAGGGAAAGCCGGGCATGGCTTTGGACAATGTGGAGAGAGCCCCACGGTATTCCTTGAGCAACAGCTCTCGGGCGTTTTTGGCAACGTGCGCGCTCAACGTATGACTCCTCGGGAATTCAGTCGCCCATGGCGTATGGGAATGGATCTCAAGCCAAGGTAATCAATAACCGCGCAGGTTGCCAGCGAGCTTGAGGCCGATTACCAGGCCACGCCAAACCCTGCGGTGTAGCGGGTCTTGCTCAAGCTGCTTTCCGAATCGCCACTGATCACGTCACGCTCGGCCTTGAGATTGAGCGACGCCCACTCGGTGACCTTGTAGCGCAGGCCCATTTCCGCATCCAGGGCGTATTCGGCCGGCCCGCCGATAGGCTTGCCCAATTCGCCGGAGGTGAAGAACTCAACCGTCTTGCCGATCAGGTAGCGGTTGTAGTCCCACTTCATGGCCAAGGAATAGAAGTTGTCCTTGCCGCCGTCGGAATATTCGTAATCGGTGCGGTTAACCAGCGAGCCCAGGGAGAATGCGCCAAGTTCATCGTCCCAGAACTGGTAGCCCGGGCCGGTGCCGACCGTGCGCTGGCGGGACAGGTCTTCCACCTTGTCGCGCTTGTAGGTCAGGCGACCCTGCCAGAACCAGTGCTCGGTGATGAAGCGGTCGAGGTCATATTCCAGGGCCCAGTTGTCGGTGGTGGTGACGTCGTCCTGGAATTCGCGGTTGTACTCGCCCTGCCCGGTGTGGCGCCATTGGCCATGGCGGGCGGAGGTCTTGAAGTCGATGTCGTAGTCGTTGGTGTCTTTCTCGGCGCGTTTGTAGTCCAGCGCCATGTCGACGTTGCCTTTCCACACCAGGTCTTCGATCACCGGCTTGGGCTTGATGATCTGCTGGATGCTGGCCAATTCCACCGTCTTGGGCGCCTCGCCATTGGCCAGCACCACTTTGCCATCGTCCGCCGCCTGCAAGGATTTGGCTTTCTCACCGGTGTAGGCATCCTGCTTGACCAGTAATTCCTGATCACTCTCCAGGGTTTTCACCTGTTTCCAGTCCACCGGGATAGCCCCTGCATAGTCGGTCTGGATCAGCAGCTTGCCACCGTCGAAGACCTTGATCTTGCCGGTCAGACGGTCGCCGTTCTTTAACCAGACCGTATCGGCTAGCAAGGGGGTGGAGGCGCTGAAAACAGCAAGGCACAGCAAGGTTCTGGACAACATAAGCAGATAGGGGCTCAGGGTTGGCGGAAAAGGGGCGTTATCGTGTTAGATAGCTAGGACTGACTCAAGGAATTGTGTTGAGTTCAGTTCTCATCTGCATATTTACAGACGTTTCTTACAAAAAACCGACGCTCTGAACGGATACCCCCACCGTGAAACAACCCGCCGAAGCCCCGCAAAGCCCTGCCGAGATACGCCGCACGGCGCTGTACCTGACGCTGGCGCAAGTCCCCAAAGGCTGCGTAGTGAGTTACGGCGAACTGGCGCACCTCGCGGGGCTTGGGCGCGCGGCGCGCT
>NZ_JAKNRV010000718.1:0-1002 GCF_023072625.1 Pseudomonas emilianonis | reverse complement strand
GGTCGGCACGCCAGCGGCTGCCAGGCGCGCCACGCCTTCCTGGCGCTGGGCTTCGGTGAGCAACGGCCAATCGCCCATCGACCCGCAATACACCACGGCACTCATACCGATATCGATCAATTCGCGGCCCTTGGCGACCAGGGCGTCGAAATCCGGTTCGCGCGCGGCGGTACACGGGGTCATCAGCGCGGGGATGCAGCCGGTGAAGATGTTGTCGCTCATGGTACTGACTCCTTGGAATGCTCAGTCAAACAGTGCAGGGCTCAGATGCCCCAGGCGAAAGGGTCCTGCTCATCGATCAGCAGAGTGCTGTCGGCGGTCATGTAGGCGCGGCCGGTGATGAACGGGCTCACGCGTTCGCCGTCCCATTCATAGCGGCCTTCGAACTGGCTGCCCGTGATGCTGGCTTGTACCCAGGTTTCACCCGGGGCGAGTTGTTTGTCGGCGGCCAGGCAGGCGAGCTTGGCGCTGGTGCCGGTGCCGCAGGGCGAGCGGTCGTAGGCTTTGCCTGGGCACATGACAAAGTTGCGGCTGTCGGCGTGGTCGTCGTCGGCAAACAACTCGATGTGGTCGATCAGGGCGCCGTGTTCACCCTGGATGCCCTGGGTTTCGAGGGCCTTGAGCATCGCCCAGGTGTAGTCGGTCAGGGCGTCGACGTTATCCATCTGCAGCGCCTGGCCGTGTTCCGAGACCAGGAAGAACCAGTTGCCGCCCCAGGCGATATCGCCATGGACTACGCCATGGCCCGGCACGTCCACCGCTACCCGTTGGCGAAAGCGGTAGGCCGGCACGTTGCACAGGGTCACGGCGCCGTCCTCGTGCAGTGTGGCCGCCACCGGCCCGACCGGGGTGTCGATGGTATGCACGCCGGGCGCAATGCGCCCTAAATAGTGCAGCGAGGCAACCAGGCCGATCGTGCCGTGGCCGCACATGCCGAGGTAGCCCGCGTTGTTGAAGAAGATCACGCCGCATAGGGCGCCTGGCGTGACCGGCGCGCAATAC
>NZ_JAKNRV010000717.1:0-1004 GCF_023072625.1 Pseudomonas emilianonis | reverse complement strand
GCTGATCGCGACCGACAGCGTGGCGACCAGTGCTTGCACCGCCGCCGCACAATCCTTGCCACGGCTGGTAACGCGGACCTCGTCGCCTTCGCCGATGCCCAGCCCCATCAGGCCAATCAGGCTGTCGCACGCTGCCGACTTGCCGGCGAAATGCAACTGCGTCTGGCTACTGAACGCCTGGGAGGTCTTGCGGATCAATGCTGCCGGACGCGCATGCAGGCCGCCGCGATGGGTGATGCGCACGCTGGCGCTGGATTGCGCGACGGAGTTATCCACAGCTGTTTGCAGCGCTACGCTGGAACGCAGCGTCACGCGCGCCAGCGGTTCACCGCGCTTGACCGAATGGAGCGCCAGCGGTGTCAGTTCGAAGCGCTCGCTGTTGGTGAGAATGATCAGGCTGACCAGGCTCTTGCACTGGCGCGCAATCCGGTCCAGGTCAAACTGCATCAACGCCTGGCCCTTGCTCACCCGCGCAGCGTTCTTCACCAGCAGGGTGAACCCTTCGCCGTTCAATTCCACCGTGTCGATGCCCACATGCATCAATAGCTCGGCGCCGTTCTGCGCACGAATCGTCAGCGCATGCCCGGTGCGCGCCACATGGATGATCTCGCCGTCGCACGGTGCGTACAGGCAATCGTTCAGCGGGTCGATGGCCAGGCCGTCGCCCATGGCGCCGCTGGCGAAGACTTCGTCGGGGACGTTGCCCAAGGCCAGCACCGGCCCGCTGAGGGGGGCGCTGAGGGTCAGTTCATTATTGTTGTTGGACATGGGCACGGTACTCATCAGGAAATCGCGGCACGCCACTCAGTGGGTGCGGGTGACTTTGCTCAGGTGGCGCGGCTGGTCAGGGTTCATGCCCCGGGCGACCGCCAGGCCGGCGGCCATGACATAGAAACTCTGGATGGCCAGGATCGGGTCCAGGCTCGGGTGTTCGGCGCGGCTCAGGGTCAGGTCGCGTTCGGCGATATCGTCCGGCGCGGCCAGCAACACGCGGGCGATTCGTG
>NZ_JAKNRV010000716.1:0-1019 GCF_023072625.1 Pseudomonas emilianonis | reverse complement strand
CAGCCATTCCAGGCGTTCGGCGGGCAAGGCCGGCAACAGCGGCGCCGGCACGCGCAGGGTCACGCCGTCACGCGGATGGTTGGGTTCGAAGTGGTAACTCAAGGCCAGCGCCAGGTCGCCCAGGTGCAGGGTGTCCGGGTAATGCGCAGCGGTGACTTCGCTGGCGTCGCGGGCCAGTACGTCTTCCTCGCGCATGATCAGCAATTGCGGGTCTTTCTGGCTGTTGACCTTGTACCAACTGTCGAACGTCGCGGTCTGGTGGATCTCCGCCGGCAAGCGCGCATCGTAGAACGCATACAGCGTCTCTTCGTCGGCGAGGATGTCACGACGACGCGCCTTGGCTTCCAGTTCGTCGAGCTGCTCCAGCAGTTGCTGGTTGGCCGTCAGGCACTTGGCCCGGGACTGGATTTCGCCGCGCACCAGGCCTTCGCGGATAAACAGCTCGCGCGACACCACCGGGTCAATCGGCCCGTAATGCACGGGCCGGCGCCCGACCACGATCAGCCCGAACAGGGTGATCTGCTCGAACGCCACCACTTGGCCGCGCTTCTTTTCCCAGTGGGGTTCGAAGTGGTTTTTCTTGATCAGGTGCCCGGCCAACGGTTCGATCCAGTCGGCATCGATCTTCGCCACCATGCGCGCATACAGCTTGGTGGTCTCCACCAGTTCGGCGGCCATCAGCCATTGCGGACGTTTCTTGCCGATGCCCGACGACGGGTGAATCCAGAAGCGCCGTTGACGCGCGCCGAGGTAATCGCCGTCTTCGGTTTTCTGCCCGATCTGGCTGAGCAGGCCGGACAGCACGGCTTTGTGCAATTTGGCGAAGTCCGCCGGTTCCTTGTTGAGGCTCAACTGCATGTCGCGGCAGATCAGGCTCAACTGGCGATGGGAGTCGCCCAGCCCGCCGCCAGTTGCGCCGGCCGAGCCTTCACCGCCAAGCTGTAAATCGCATAGGCGCTGATAAACAGGCCCATCAACAGCAGCAACAGATCCGAATGCAGGTTGAGCAAAAACACCAC
>NZ_JAKNRV010000715.1:0-1023 GCF_023072625.1 Pseudomonas emilianonis | reverse complement strand
CGGTATCGCTCGGCTGGCCAGTTCACCGCGCCGTTGACCCTGCGCATGCCCTGCGGCGGCGGCATCTACGGCGGCCAGACCCACAGCCAGAGTATCGAAGCGGTGTTCACCCAGGTCTGCGGCCTGCGCACGGTGATGCCGTCCAACCCCTATGACGCCAAGGGCCTGTTGATCGCCTCCATCGAAAACGATGACCCGGTGATCTTCCTTGAGCCCAAGCGCCTGTACAACGGCCCGTTCGACGGTCACCACGACCGCCCCGTAACGCCGTGGTCAAAACACCCGCAGGCACAAGTGCCGGACGGTTACTACACCGTGCCGCTGGATGTGGCCGCGATCGTGCGTCCGGGTTCGGCCGTCACCGTGCTGACCTATGGCACCACCGTGTACGTGTCGCAAGTCGCCGCCGAAGAAACCGGCATCGACGCCGAGGTCATCGACCTGCGCAGCCTGTGGCCGCTGGACCTGGAAACCATCGTCAAGTCGGTGAAAAAGACCGGCCGTTGCGTGGTGGTGCATGAAGCCACCCGCACCTGCGGCTTTGGCGCCGAACTGGTGGCGCTGGTGCAGGAACATTGCTTCCACCACCTGGAAGCGCCGATCGAACGCGTCACCGGTTGGGACACCCCCTACCCGCACGCGCAGGAATGGGCGTATTTCCCAGGGCCGTCCCGCGTGGGCGCGGCGTTGAAACGGGTCATGGAGGTCTGAATGGGCACGCACGTTATCAAGATGCCGGACATTGGCGAAGGCATCGCAGAAGTTGAACTGTCGGTCTGGCATGTGAAGGTTGGCGACCTAGTCGTCGAAGACCAGGTGCTGGCGGATGTGATGACCGACAAGGCGATGGTGGATATTCCCTCGCCGGTCCACGGCAAGGTGATTGCCCTCGGCGGCCAACCGGGTGAAGTCATGGCCGTCGGCAGCGTGCTGATCAGCATCGAAGTCGAAGGCGCGGGTAATACCAAGGACGTGCCGGTGGCGGCTGAACCGGCCAAGGCGGCGCCTGCGCCGATGCCTGCC
>NZ_JAKNRV010000714.1:0-1032 GCF_023072625.1 Pseudomonas emilianonis | reverse complement strand
AAGCCGCGCATTTCCGCCGGGCCGCACGCGTCTAGGCGCGGCGCCACGACACTGCGCAGGCTTTCGATGACTGACTTGACGTCCTCCCAACCGGGCTCTTCCAACTGTTCCAGCGGCCCTTCCAGCGCGTGCTCGATCAACCACGCGGCGTACAGCTCCAGACGCTCGCGGGTATCACCGGCCGTGCGCCACAGCTGGGGATCGATCTTTTGCAAAACCCCTGGGCGGCGACCGGTCCAAGGTTCGGCCAGCGCGCAGTCCAGCGGATCGAAGGCCAGTTCGAAGGCCTTGGCCAATACCCGCAATAGGCTCGATTGCGCGCCTCGGCCGTCGCCACGGGGGATACGCAGCAACGCGAGCAACGTGTCGATGCGCAAGCGGCCCTGGGGCGACTCGCCGAAGATATGCAGGCCATCGCGGATCTGCGATTCCTTCAAGTCACACAGGTAGGTATCCAGGCGCGGCAGCCAGATGGCCGCGTCGGCATCGCTGTCCAGCTCAAGTTCCTGGTCGATACGCGTTTCGCGCACCAGCTTGAGAATGTCCTTTTGCAGCTCGCGGGCGCGGCGCGGGTCGAGCAATTGCGCTTCGTAGTATTCGTCCGCCAACAGCTCCAGGTCGCGCAGCGGCCCGTAGGTTTCGGCACGGGTCAGCGGCGGCATCAAGTGATCGATGATCACCGCCTGGGTGCGGCGCTTGGCCTGGGCGCCCTCGCCCGGGTCGTTGACGATAAACGGGTAGATATTCGGCAGCGGCCCAAGCAGCGCGTCGGGCCAGCAGTTTTCCGACAGCCCGACGCCCTTGCCCGGCAGCCATTCCAGGTTGCCGTGCTTGCCGACGTGGATCACACCATGGGCGCCGTAGGTGTGGCGCAACCAGAAATAGAACGCCAGGTAAGCGTGGGGAGGCACCAGGTCCGGGTCGTGGTACACCGCACTGGCGTCCACCTGATAACCACGGGCCGGCTGGATGCCGACAAACGTCAGGCCCAGGCGCAGGCCGGCGATCATCAGGCGGCCGTCGCGGCACATC
>NZ_JAKNRV010000713.1:0-1032 GCF_023072625.1 Pseudomonas emilianonis | reverse complement strand
TTTAGGTCGGCGACGCTGGTGAAGGCACCCCGGTATAGCGCTCGTCTTTCCAGTTGTGCAAACCAGCCTTCCACGGCGTTCAGCCAAGACGCGCTGGTTGGTGTGAAGTGCAATTTGAAACGCGGATGCTTTTCCAGCCACTGCTTGATTGCAGCCGTTTTGTGGGTCGAACTGTTATCTAGAATCACATGCAGATCCAGTCCGGCTGGCGTGCTGCGTTCAATCTGTTGCAGAAAAGCCAGAAACTCCTTGGCTCGATGGCGCTGGGTAATCCGTCCGATTACTTGGCCGGTCAGGATGTCGAAAGCCGCGTACAGACTCGCCGTACCATGGCGCTTGTAATCATGGGTCCGACGCTCAACCTGACCTGGGCGTAGCGGCAGCATCGGTTGGGTGCGATCCAACGCCTGGATCTGGGTTTTCTCGTCAACCGACAACACCAGGGCGTTATCCGGTGGGTTCAGATAGAGCCCGACCACGTCGACTACCTTGTCGGCGAAATGAGGATCGTTGCTGATTTTGAAGGTCTTCAGACGATGGGGTTTGAGGTCGGAAGCGGCCCAGACCTGCCGCACCTGCCACGTGGTGACCCGCGCATACTTGGCCATCAAACGGACGCTCCAGTGAGTGGCTTCCTGGGGTACACGCCGGGTGGTCAGTGTCAGGATTTCGTTGATTTTATCGGGCCCAAGTTTGAGTGGCTGGCCGCTGCGCGGCAGATCGCTCAACCCTTCGATTCCCGCCTCTAGATAACGTTTTCGCCACTTGAATACCGTCGGCGGCGTGACCTGCAACTGCTCGCTGACGGCCTTGGGAGTCAATCCGTCAGCCAGTAGAAGCAGGATGCGCGCTCTCTGGGCGAGGCTCTGTTCCAGCGTACTCATACGCAACCAACCTTGCAGGGCGATGAGATCGGAAGGCATTAAAGCGAAGGGGGAAGTCGGTCGGGCCATGCGCATAACCAATCCATGACATTGGACGCACAGTATATCGTTACCATTAGATAAATGAATTAACCGCTCAGTCCACTAG
>NZ_JAKNRV010000712.1:0-1042 GCF_023072625.1 Pseudomonas emilianonis | reverse complement strand
CGCCGCCAAAGCCGTCGACGGGCGCAAGATGCAAGCGCGTTACTTCGAACCCTGGTTCGAAAAGATCAGCGCCTGGGCCGCTGACGAAGCCCTCGAACAGCTGGACATCGGCACCGGCTTCACCCGCCTGACCCCGGACGGCATGGCCGAAGCCTGGAAGGGCGAGCCGCCGCATCACCCGGGCATCGACGCCATGGCCAGCCTCAAGGCCAGCCTGGATGCATTACCCACCCCCGACGCCGCCGTGTTGCAACACGCCGCCGCGTGGGTCGGCAAACGCTTTGAAGATGAAAAACGCCGGCGCGCCGAAATGGGCTTCGACGACATGCTGATCCGCCTCAACGCCGCCCTGCAAACCGACGGCGGCGAGCGTCTGGCCAGTGTGATCCGCGAGCAGTTCCCGGTCGCCCTGATCGACGAATTCCAGGACACCGATCCGGTGCAGTACAGCATCTTCGACAGCATCTACCGCATCGAAGAAAACCACCTCGACAGCGGCCTGTTCCTGATCGGCGACCCCAAGCAAGCGATCTACGCCTTCCGCGGCGCCGACATCTACACCTACCTGCGCGCACGCCAATCCACCACCGGCCGCCACCACACCCTGGGCACCAACTTCCGCTCCAGCCACGCGATGGTCGAGGCGGTCAACCATGTGTTCCAGCGTGCGGAAACCGGCCGTGGCGCGTTTCTGTTCCGTAAGCCGAGTGGCGAAAACCCGGTGCCGTTCCAGCCGGTGCTGTCCCAAGGCCGCAAGGAGCAACTGCAGGTCGATGGTCAGACGCTACCCGCGCTGAACCTCTGGCACCTGCCCACCGATCAGCCGATGTCCAACGCGGTTTATCGTCAGCAACTGGCCGCTGCCTGCGCCACACAGATTGTCGAGTTGCTCAACGGAGGGCAGCAAGGCAGTGCGGGTTTCCTACAAGCAGACGGCAGCTTCAACGGCGTGTTGCCGTCGGACATCGCCATCCTCGTGCGCGACGGCAAAGAAGCCCAAGCCGTGCGCGGCGAGTTGGCCGCCCGTGGCGTGCGCAGCGTG
>NZ_JAKNRV010000711.1:0-1045 GCF_023072625.1 Pseudomonas emilianonis | reverse complement strand
GGTGCTGGGGCCAAAGCCTGTGACCACGTTGACCACGCCCGCTGGAATGCCGGCTTCGAGGGCCAGGCGCGCCAGTTCCAGGACGGTCGCCGAGGCATGTTCCGACGGCTTGATCACGATGGTATTGCCCGCCGCCAGGGCCGGCGCGAGTTTGATCGCTGTCAGGTACAGCGGGCTGTTCCACGGAATGATCGCGGCGACCACGCCCATGGCTTCATGCACGGTGTAGGCGAACAGGTCTGGCTTGTCCAGCGGCAGGGTGCCGCCTTCGAGCTTGTCGGCCAGGCCGGCGGTATAGTGGAAAAACTCCGGCAGGTAGCTGACCTGGCCACGGGTTTCGCGGATCAGCTTGCCGTTGTCGCGGCTTTCCAGCTGGGCCAGTTGTTCCTTGTTCTCCGCGATCAGGTCACCCAGGCGGCGCAGCAGTTTGCCCCGCGCGGTAGCCGTGAGGCCACGCCAGGCGGGGCTGTCGAAGGCGCTTTGCGCGGCCTGTACGGCGCGCTCGACGTCGGCTTCGTCGGCGTCGGGCAGTTGCGCCCAGGGTTCGGCCAGGGCCGGGTTGAGGCTGTCGAAGGTCTTGCCGGACAGGGCATCGACCCATTCACCGCCGATGCACATCTGGAAGCGTGCGAGTGTCATGCAACGATCCCCTTAATTGGAGTGTTTTGGGCGTACACCGTGTCGAGGAACCCCAGCAGCAACTGGTTGACCAGGCGCGGTGACTCTACCGGCATCATATGCCGTTGCTCGGCCAGCACCGCTACGGTTGCGCCGGGAATACGATCGGCCAGTTGCCGGGCCATGTCCGGGGTCGAGCCAGGGTCGAGTTCGCCGGTGGCGACCAGGGTCGGTGCGCGCAACCCCGCGAGGTCGTCGGCACGGTACATGTCCTGGGTCGCAAACAGTTCATAGGTGGTCAGGTAACCCTGGGGGTCGTTGCCCGCCAGGGTTTCCCGCAGCGCGGCGATCTGCGCCGGGTTGGCCGCCTGGTATTCGCGGCTGAACCAGCGCGACAGTGCGGCTTCGGCATTCGCGTCCGGGCCGT
>NZ_JAKNRV010000710.1:0-1054 GCF_023072625.1 Pseudomonas emilianonis | reverse complement strand
GGCTCCGCCACCGGCGCCACCGAGCAAACTGCCGAGCCCGCCACTGCCGAGCAACCCGCCCAGGGCGCCTTTGTCGTCGGATTTGCCCTGGCCACCGGCCTTGTTCTGCAACATGTCCTGACCAGACTTGAGCAGTTGATCGAGTAATCCACGGGTATTCATGCGTAGCCTCCAGACACTAGGGTTCATAGGACCAATAGGCTCCCAGCGTAAAACTAAGTGCTAAAAAACCCTGATCTAGAGTGCTTCCAGATGTAACGCGGCTATCCTTCGGTTAAATCGATATACACTCGAGTCAGTCGATAAAAACACCCCACTGGTAATTCCAGCATGATGACCTTGCGTCAAATCCGGCACTTCATCGCCGTGGCCGAGACCGGCTCGATCTCCGCGGCGGCGCAAACCGCGTTTATTTCGCAGTCGACCCTGACCCTGGCGATCCAGCAACTGGAACAGGAAATCGGCGTCAACCTGTTCAACCGCCATGCCAAGGGCATGACCCTGACCCACCAGGGCCATCAGTTTTTGCGCCAGGCGCACTTGATCCTGGCCACCGTCGACAACGCCAAGCGCAGCCTGCAGCAGAGCACCGATCAGGTGGCCGGGCAGTTGATCGTCGGCGTGACCAGCCTGGTGGCCGGTTATTACCTGGCCGACCTGCTCACCCGTTTCCAGCGCGCCTACCCCAATGTGGAAATCCGCGTGATGGAGGATGAGCGCCCGTACATCGAGCATTTGCTGGTCAGCGGCGAGATCGATGTGGGCGTGTTGATCCTCTCCAACCTCGAAGACCGCCACGCGCTGCAGACCGAAGTACTCACCCACTCGCCCCACCGCCTGTGGCTGCCGGCGCAACATCCACTGCTGGAACACGACAGCATCAACCTGGCCGATGTGGCGCGTGAGCCGTTGATTCAACTGAACGTCGACGAAATGGGCCACAACGCCCAACGCATGTGGGCCTCAGCCGGCCTGCAACCACGCGTCACCTTGCGCACCGCCTCCACCGAAGCCGTGCGCAGCCTGGTGGCCGCGGGCCTGGGCGTATCGATAC
>NZ_JAKNRV010000070.1:0-19274 GCF_023072625.1 Pseudomonas emilianonis | reverse complement strand
CGGCGGCGGTCAGCGCCGCCTGCAAACCGGCGGGGCCGGCGCCGATGACGGCCAGGTCGGTGAACAGGTAGGCCTTGTCGTAGTACTCGGGCTGGAAGTTCAGGTCGAGCACGCCCAGGCCGGCCTTTTTACGGATGATCGGCTCCCACACTTTCCACATGCCCTTGGGCTTGTAGAACGAACGGTAATAGAACCCCACCGGCATGAATTTGGAGAACTTGCCCAGGTAGGCATCGCGGTCGTTGTCCAGCGTGCCATTGACGTTCTGCGCGCTCACCGCCAGGCCGGCCGACAGCGCGTGGGCATCGGCCAGCACGTTGGGTTCCTGGGGCAATTGCACCAGGCTGTTGGCGTCCTGGCCGGCCATGCTCAGCGGGCCGCGTGGACGGTGGTATTTGAACGAACGCGACATCAGGAAGCGCCCGTTGGCGAGCAGGGCGCTGGCGATGCTGTCGCCCTGCAAGCCCTGGTAGGGTTGGCCGTCGAAACTGAAATCGAGTGGCTGATCACGCTGGATCAGCAAGCCCATGGGGGCGGGGAGGCGGTTCATCCGGCGATCTCCTTGGCGGTGTTGAAGTCGACACGCGTGTTGAACACTTCCCTGGGGTCGAAGGTGCGCTGGATTTCATCGGTGACGGTGTGGCGCTCGACGAGGAACCAATAGCTGGACGGCGTGTGCATCCACCATTCGCGCACCACACCGGCGAGATTGTCGGCGTTGAACACGTAGTCGGCCCATTCGGCGTCGCTGCAGTTGACCGGATCTGGCATTGGCTTGAACTCGCCGCCGTAGGTGAACTCGCTGATATTGCGCGGCCCGTTGAGCGGGCACATCATGATTTTCATAGTCCGCTCTCCATCAATGACTGGCCGCCGTGGCGCCCATTTCGTTGACTTGCTGGAAGGTCGAGAAACGTTCGAGGCCGAAGGGTTTGATCAGCTCCGGCACCTTGCCGCCGCTGGCGACCAACTCGGCCATGGTCTTGCCGCAGATCGGCGTGGCCTTGAAGCCCCAGGTGCCCCAACCGGCGTCGAGGTAGTAATTTTTCACCGGTGACAGGCCCATGATTGGGCTGTAGTCCGGGGTCATGTCGGTGATCCCGGCCCACTGGCGCATCAACTTGGCGTTGGCCAGGAACGGGAACATCTCGATGGCATGGGCCAGCAGGCTTTCCTTGAGGTCCAGGGTCGAGCGCGTGTTGAACAGCGGGTAGGGATCGGAACCGCCGCCGAACACCACTTCGCCGCGACTGGTTTGCTGCACGTAGCAGTGCAGGGCCGAGGAACTCACCAGCGGGTCGAGGAATGGCTTGAACGGCTGGGTGACCATGGCCTGCAGCGGGAAGGTCTGGATCGGCGAGCGGATGCCGGCCTTGGCCATCAGCAGCGAACTGTGCCCGGCAATCGCCTGCACCGCGCAGCCGCACCGGATGGTGCCGCGATTGGTTTTCACGGCGGTGATGTTGCCGGCGTCGAGGATGTGCAGGTAGAGGCGCAGGTCGATCAGGTCGAAGTGCATGGCTGGAAGATTTCCTTTCGCTGGACTGGCGCCATCGCGAGCAAGCCCGCTCCCACACTTGGAATGCATTTCAACAGTGGGAGGGGGCTTGCCCGCGATGGCGGCATCAGCCTCATGCAAAACAAGAGGCTGCCTCAGTATATGGTGAATTTTCGCGCCCAACGAAAAGCCCCACACTCGGCCGATGACAACCTTCCTCGCGTTCTACCAAAACCTCGGCCCCGCCCTGACCCTGCTGGTAATCGGCACCTTCCTGCTGGCCGGCACCGTCAAAGGCGTGATCGGCCTGGGCCTGCCCACCGTCGCCATGGGCATGCTCGGCCTGGCTATGTTGCCGGCGCAGGCTGCGGCGTTGCTGATCATCCCTTCGACGGTGACCAACCTTTGGCAACTGGCCTTCGGCGGCCACTTGAGCGCGTTGCTCAAACGCCTGTGGCCGCTGTTGCTGCTGATTTTCCTCGGCACCGGGTTGGGCACGTTGTGGCTGGGAATGGGCGGTGGCGATTGGGTGGTGCGCGCGTTGGGCGCGGCCTTGCTGGTGTATGCGTTGAGTGGACTATTCTTGCCCACATTCAAGGTTGAGCCTGCAACCGAGCGCTGGTTGGCGCCGGTGTGTGGGTTGGTCACCGGCCTGATCACCTCGGCCACCGGCGTCTTCGTGATTCCTGCGGTGCCGTACCTGCAAGCGTTGGGCTTGAATCGCGATCAGTTGGTGCAGGCGCTGGGGCTGGCGTTCAGCGTGTCGACGTTGGCGCTGGCCGCCGGGTTGGCCTGGCGTGGCAGCCTCGGCGGTGGTGAGATCAATGCCTCGCTGTTGGCGCTGGCGCCGGCCTTGCTGGGGATGTGGCTCGGGCAGGTATTGCGCCAACGGATCAGTGCCGTGCTGTTCAGGCGGGTGTTTTTTATCGGCATGGCGCTGTTGGGCGCGCACCTGTTGATCAGTGGTTAACGGCAATAATAAGGATGGATTCGTGCCTGGCGGTCAAATGTATTTTGCCGCGCCAAGGCTTATTCCGCACAAGGCGCATCGATACCCTGCCTTCAGACATTTTTAATCTCAAGGCGCCCCCCATGAAAAAAGTCCTGTTGCTCAACGGCGGTAAAAAATTCGCCCACTCCGACGGTCGCTACAACAGCACCCTGCATGACGCCGCCGTGGCGGTACTCGACCGTGGCGGTATCGACATCAAGGTCACGCATATCGACGAAGGCTACGACGTGGCCGAAGAGGTCGCCAAATTCCTCTGGGCCGACGTGATCATCTACCAGATGCCCGGCTGGTGGATGGGCGCGCCGTGGATCGTGAAGAAGTACATCGACGAAGTCTTCACCGAAGGTCACGGCAGCCTCTACGCCAGCGATGGTCGCACCCGTTCCGACGCGTCGCAGAAATACGGCAGCGGCGGCCTGATCCACGGCAAGCAGTACATGTTGTCGCTGACCTGGAACGCCCCGCAGCAAGCCTTCGACGACCCGAGCGATTTCTTTGAAGGTAAAGGCGTGGACGCGGTGTATTTCGCGTTTCACAAGGCCAATCAGTTCCTCGGCATGACGGCCTTGCCGACGTTCCTCTGCGTGGACGTCATGAAGCGCCCGGCCATCGACGCCGATGTGGCGCGCTACGAGCAGCATCTGGCGCAGGTGTTCGACCTCTCGGTGTAAGCTGCGCTGTGCCGATAAAGAGGACAGCCTGTGAAAGCCCGATCCGATGAGCTACAGATCTTCGTCAACGTGATTGAGTGCGGCTCGATTTCTGCTGCGGCGGAACAGGTCGGGCAGACGCCGTCGGCGGTCAGCCGCACTTTGTCGCGCCTGGAAGCCAAGCTCGACACCACGCTGATCAACCGCACCACACGGCGCATGGACCTGACCGAGGAGGGCAAGTATTTCTTCGAGCAGGCCAAGGTGATCCTGGCGCAGATGGATGAGCTGGAGGAGCGCTTGTCGTCGCGCCAGAAAAAACCGGCGGGGCGCCTGCGCATCAATGCCGCCGTGCCGTTCATGCTGCATGGGATCGTGCCGTACATCGCCGAGTTTCGCGGGCTGTATCCGGAGATCCAGCTGGAGCTGAACAGTGATGACTTGATCATCGACCTGTTGGAGCAGAGCACCGATATTGCGATTCGCATTGGCGCGCTGGCCGATTCTACCCTGCATGCGCGGTCCCTCGGCTGCACCCCGCTGCATATCCTTGCCAGCCCGGCCTATCTCAAGCAATACGGCACGCCGACCACGGTCGCCGAGTTGGCCGAGCACACCTTGCTCGGCTTCACCCAGACCGAGACGCTCAACCACTGGCCGCTGCGCCACGTGGCGGGTGACCGCTGGCTGATCCAGCCCGGCATTGCCGCGTCCAGCGGCGAAACCTTGCGACAACTGGCGCTCGAAGGGCAGGGCATATGCTGCCTGTCGAACTTCATGACCAGCGCAGACATCGATGCCGGGCGCCTGGTGCCGGTGCTGGAGGCGTTCAACAGCGGTTATCGCCAGCCAATCCACGCGGTGTTTTACCGCAACTCGCAACTGGCCTTGCGCATCCAATGTTTCCTGGACTTCATCCAGGCCAAGCTGGCGCGGTACGCCTGCTGATTCGTGACCTGCACGCAAGATTGAATTGGGCAATACGGTCTTATTCAACAGGGATGGGGCCTTGATACTGGGCCCATCACTTACTCAGTCAGGAGAGACCTCCATGAACGTATTCGTTACCGGCGCCGCCGGGTTTATCGGCGGTTCCATCGCCACCGGCCTGGTCAAGGCCGGCCACCATGTGACAGGCCTGGTGCGCAGCGCCGATCAAGCCGCCGAGATGACGGCCCTGGGCATCACCCCGGTCATCGGCACCCTGGATGACCGTGCGGTGTTGACCGAACAGGCCACGCAGGCCGACGCGGTGATCAACGCCGCCAGCAGCGACCATCGCGCGGCGGTGGAAACGCTATTGGCCGCCTTGAAAGGTTCGAACAAGCCGTTCCTGCACACCAGCGGTTCGAGCATCGTCGGCGATGCATCGGGCGGCAAGGCCAGTGATGTCATCTACTTCGAAGACCACCTGCCGGAACCGACTGTCGACAAGGCCGCACGTGTCGCCATCGACAACCTGGTCCTGGTCGCCGCCCAAGACGGCGTGAACTCGGCGGTGATCTGCAACACCCTGATCTACGGCCACAGCCTGGGCGTGAAGCGTGACAGCGTGCAATTGCCGCGCTTGCTCAAGCAGGCGCGCAAGAGCGGGGTGGTGCGCCATGTCGGCACAGGGCAGAACATTTGGTCCAATGTGCATATCGAGGACGTGGTCGCGCTCTACCTGCTGGCGCTGGAGAAGAACGTACCGGGCACGTTCTACTTCGTGGAAAGCAGCGAAGCGGCGTTTATCGACATGACCACCGCCATCGCCGATGCCCTGAACCTGGGCAAACCGCAGGATTGGCCACTGGCCGACGCCGAAGCCGAATGGGGCTATGAAATGGCCAACTACGGCCTGGGCTCCAACAGCCGCGTGCGCGGCAAGCATGCCCGTGAACTGCTGGGTTGGGTGCCCAAGCGCACGTCGGTGGTGGAGTGGATTCGCCGCGAAATGGTCTGATACCCCTCTGCGCTTTTGTGGCGAGGGAGCTTGCTCCCGCTGGACTGCGCAGCAGTCCCAAACCGGTTGCCGAGATTAATCTGAAACACCGCGGTGATCTTCTGGGGCTGCTTCGCAGTCCAGCGGGAGCAAGCTCCCTCGCCACAGGGGTATGCACAATCGCTGGCCCCACCGCGCCCAATTCCGTACCATTCCCCGCCTTATTCCCCGCAATGCCCTGGTACCTCATGAACCTCACCCGTCTTCGCGCCGACGCCCTGGCCGGCCTCACCACGTCTTTTGCCTTGCTGCCAGAATGCATCGCCTTTGCCCTGGTGGCGCACCTCAACCCGCTGATGGGCCTCTACGGCGCGTTCATCATCTGCACCCTCACGGCGTTGTTCGGCGGCCGGCCGGGGATGGTTTCTGGCGCGGCAGGGTCGATGGCGGTGGTGATCGTCGCGCTGGTGGTGCAACACGGCGTGGAGTATTTGCTCGCGACGGTGCTGCTGGGCGGGTTGATCATGCTGGTCTTCGGCCTGCTGCGCCTGGGCAAGCTGGTGCGGATGGTGCCACACCCGGTGATGCTGGGGTTCGTCAACGGCCTGGCGATCATCATTGCCCTGGCGCAGTTGGAGCATTTCAAAAGTGGTGATGCCTGGCTCAGCGGCACGCCGCTGTATGTGATGAGCGGCCTGGTGCTGGTGACCATGGCCATCGTCTACCTGCTGCCGCGCCTGACCCGTGCGGTGCCGCCGGCCCTGGTGGCGATCCTCGGCGTGGGCCTGGCGGTGTACCTGCTGGGCTTGCCGACGCGCACGCTGGGCGACATGGCCCACATCGCCGGTGGCCTGCCGAGCTTCGCGCTGCCGCAGATCCCCTGGACCCTGGAGACCCTCGGCATCATCGCGCCCTACGCATTTCTGATGGCGATGGTTGGCCTGCTCGAAACTCTGTTGACCCTGAACCTCACCGACGAAATCACCGAGAGCCGCGGCTACCCCGACCGTGAGAGCGTGGCCCTGGGTGTGGCGAATATGGTCTCGGGCCTGTTCGGCGGCATGGGCGGTTGCGCGATGATCGGGCAAACCGTGATCAATCTCAGCTCCGGCGGGCGCGGGCGTTTCTCCGGGGTTTTGGCCGGGGTGATGATCCTGTTGTTCATTCTGTTTCTGTCACCGCTGATCGAGCGCATTCCGCTGGCGGCGCTGGTTGGGGTGATGTTCGTGGTGTCGCAGCAGACCTTCGCCTGGGCGTCGCTGCGGGTGATCAACAAGGTGCCGCTCAACGACGTGCTGGTGATCATCGCGGTGACCGTGATCACCGTGTTCACCGACCTGGCCACGGCGGTGCTGTGCGGGATCGTGATCGCGGCGCTGAACTTCGCCTGGCAACAGGCGCGAGAGCTGTATGCGGATGAACATCTGGAAGCGGACGGCAGCAAGCTCTACCGCGTGCATGGCACCTTGTTCTTTGCCTCGACCACGCCGTTTTTGAACCGCTTTGACCCGGCCAATGACCCGGCAGCGGTGACGCTGGATTGCCGTCACCTGAGCATTGTCGACTACTCCGCGATTGCCGCGTTGATGACCTTGCGCGAGCGCTACAGCAAGGCCGGCAAGCATCTGCGCGTGCTGCATGTGTCCGAGCGCTGCAAGAAACTGCTCAAGCGCGCCAAGGTCCATCACGACTGATTGCGAGCGATCACGGCCCGACCAGGTCTTCCAGTTCCTGGGCGCGGGTCTGGGTCATGTCCAGCACGCAGCCGGTGCCGTTGACCTGATCAATGCTGCCGCCGGTGGCACTGCCGGCAAAGGCGCAATTGGCATCGCGGTACTTTATCCACAGGCGCTGCACGTCCTGCAATTGTTGCTTGCGCGCACCTTCCTGGGCGGCGAGGGCGGTCTTGTAGGCCGTGTTCAGGCGCGTGTCCTGCACTTTGGTTTGCTGGGTGTTGCACTTGACCATGTCGACGGTCGTGTTGGCGCTGTCCATGCATTTCTTCAGTGCGGCGTTGTCGGCGGCCGACGCGCTGCTGCACAGGGCGAGCAGCACGGCGCTGGCGGCGAGGGAGGTGCGGATCATGAGCGAGTGTCCTGGATGTCGGTGGGTGCGCATTTTAAGACTCAAGCGCGCGTGTTGAGTTTCCAGCCTTTTCTGAACTTGATGTAAGAACACCCCCTGAATTTTCATGCGCCGCCGTCGGGCATGTCCCAACGCGACAGCGCTTATCTGTGGGCGAAAATTACTTTCATAAAAATTGAAAATGCTCCTCGGTAATGATTTATGAGTTTCACAACCCATTCGACGTGACCCTTTCCGAGGAGTACCGCATGGCCGCATCACCGGGCTTCGGGCTATTGGCATACGCTGCCATCGCCATCATTGCTTTGATCGTGCTGATTGCACGTTACCGACTCAACCCGTTCATCGTCATCACCCTGGTGTCCATCGGCCTGGCGCTGATGGCCGGGATGCCGGCGGACACCATCATGGGCTCCTACGAAGCGGGCGTCGGTAAAACCCTGGGGCATATCGCCCTGGTGGTCGCGCTGGGCACCATGCTCGGCAAGATGATGGCTGAATCCGGCGGCGCCGAGCAGGTGGCGCGCACGCTGATCAACCGGTTTGGCGAGCGCAATGCCCACTGGGCGATGGTGTGCATTGCGTTTCTGGTGGGGCTGCCGCTGTTTTTCGAGGTCGGTTTTGTGTTGCTGGTGCCGATCGCCTTTACCGTGGCGCGGCGTGTGGGGGTGTCGATCCTGATGGTCGGCTTGCCGATGGTCGCCGGCCTGTCGGTGGTGCATGCGCTGGTGCCGCCGCACCCGGCGGCGATGATGGCGGTGCTGGCGTACAACGCCTCGGTCGGGCAGACCGTGCTCTATGCGATTTTGATCGGCATTCCCACGGCGATCATCGCCGGCCCGCTGTATGCCAAGTTCATCGTGCCGCGCATTCACCTGCCGGCGGAAAACCCGCTGGAACGTCAGTTCATCGAGCGCGAGCCGCGCAGCCGGTTGCCGAGTTTCGCCCTGACCATGGGCACTATTCTGTTGCCGGTGGTGCTGATGATGATCGGCGGCTGGGCCAACGTGATTTCCACCCCCGGCAGCGGTTTTAACCAGTTCCTGTTGTTTATCGGCAACTCGGTGGTCGCGCTACTGGTGGCGACCCTGGTGAGTTTCTGGACCCTCGGCCTGGCGCAAGGTTTCAACCGCGAGTCGATCCTCAAGTTCACCAACGAATGCCTGGCGCCGACCGCGAGTATCACCTTGCTGGTGGGCGCGGGCGGCGGTTTGAACCGGATCTTGGTCGATGCTGGGGTGACCAACGAAATCCTCGGCCTGGCCCATGCCTTCAATCTGTCGCCGCTGGTGATGGGCTGGCTGTTCGCCGCGTTGATGCGCATCGCGACCGGCTCGGCCACCGTGGCCATGACCACCGCTTCCGGCGTGGTCGCGCCGGTCGCGTTGGGCCTGGGTTATCCACACCCTGAACTGCTGGTGCTGGCGACCGGGGCGGGTTCGGTGATCTTTTCCCACGTCAACGACGGCGGCTTCTGGCTGATCAAGGAATACTTCAATATGACCGTGATCCAGACCTTCAAGACCTGGACCGTGTTGGAGACCCTGATTTCAGTGGTCGCCTTCGGTCTGACGTATGGTCTGTCCTGCATCCTGTAATCCGGAGACTCCATGGACATCCTCTACCAGATCCGCGCCCGCCAGGCGTCTTTCAGTGCCGGCGAAGGGCGTATCGCCAAGCTGATGCTCGATGACGTGGGCTTTGCCGCGTCGGCCAGCCTGGAGGAGTTGTCCCAACGCGCCGAGGTCAGCACCGCCACGTTGTCGCGGTTTGCCCGCAGCGTCGGTTGTCGGGATTTGCGCGACTTGCGCCTGCAATTGGCCCAGGCCAGTGGCGTGGGCAGCCGCTTCCTGGACCCGGCGGGCAAGCCTGAGCAGTCGGGGTTTCATCGGCAGATTCTCGGCGATATCGAGGCGACGTTGCGTCAGCATTTGTCGGGGTTCAATCAAGCCGGTTTCGTCGATGCGGTCAGCCTGCTGGGCAAGGCGCGGATGATCCACGCGTTTGGCATGGGCGGCCCGTCGAGCCTGTGCAGCGATGAGTTGCAAGTGCGTCTGGTGCGCCTGGGCTACCCGATTGCCGCCTGCCATGACCCGGTGATGATGCGCGTCACGGCGGCGACGCTGGGGCCGGAGCATGCGTTGATCGTCTGTTCGCTCAGCGGTCTCACCCCGGAGTTGCTGGACGTGGTGGCCCTGGCGCGCAACTACGACACGCCCGTCGTCGCCATCACCCTGGCCGGCTCCCCCCTGGCCGAGCTGGCGGATGTCGTACTGGCGCTGCAACCGGCCGAAACCAGCTTCATCTACAAACCCACGGCGGCGCGCTACGGCATGCTGCTGGCCATCGACCTGCTTGCCACCGAACTGGCGCTGGCGATGCCGGACGACAACCAGGAACGCCTGCGCCGCATCAAGCTGGCCCTCGACGACTATCGCGGCGGCCCTGACAGCCTGCCGCTTGGAGACTGATATGCAGTACGACACGCTGATTCGCCAGGCGCTGATCATGGATGGCCGTAACACGCCCGGGTATGTCGCCGATGTGGGGCTGCGCGACGGGCGTATCGAGGCGATCGGCGACTTGTCGGCAGCGCTGGCCACGCACGTGATCGACGCCCGAGGCCGGGTGTTGGCGCCGGGGTTTATCGATGTACACACCCACGATGACACGGTGGTGATCCGTCAGCCGCAGATGCTGCCCAAGCTCAGCCAGGGCGTGACCACGGTGATTGTCGGTAACTGCGGCATCAGCGCGTCGCCGGTGAGTTTGCGCGGTGAGCCGCCGGACCCGATGAACCTGCTGGGCCGGCGTGAGGCGTTCACCTATCCGCGGTTTGCCGATTACCGAGCCGCCGTGGAACGCGCCCACCCTGCGGTCAACGTCGCGGCGCTGATCGGCCACACGGCGCTGCGCAGCAACCATATGGACGACCTGCACCGCAGCGCCACGCCGGATGAAATCTCCGCGATGCGCGTGCAGTTGCGCGACAGCCTGGAAGATGGCGCCCTCGGTTTATCCACCGGCCTGGCCTACGCCAGCGCGTTCAATGCCGAGACCGATGAGGTGCTGCAACTGAGTGAAGAACTGACGGCGTTCGGCGCGGTGTACACCACCCACCTGCGCAGTGAGTTCGAACCGGTGCTGGAGGCCATGGACGAAGCGTTTCTGATCGGTCGGCATGCCCAGGTGCCGGTGATCATTTCCCACCTTAAGTGTGCAGGCGCGGGTAACTGGGGGCGTAGTCCGCAGCTGTTGGCGGCGCTGGAGCAGGCGGCGAAAACCCATCCGGTGGGGTGTGATTGTTATCCCTATGCGGCGAGCTCTTCGACCCTGGATCTCAAGCAGGTCACCGACGCGTTTCGCATCACCATCACCTGGTCGACACCGCACCCGGAAATGGGCGGGCGCGACTTGCAGGCGATCGCGGCCGAGTGGGACGTTTCGCTGATGGACGCCGCCCGCCGCCTGCAACCGGCGGGGGCGGTGTATTACGGCATGGACGAGGCGGATGTGCGCCGTATCCTCGCGCATCCGCTGTCGATGGTCGGATCGGATGGCTTGCCCGAAGATCCGTTCCCGCATCCGCGCTTGTGGGGCGCGTTTCCACGGGTGTTGGGGCATTTCAGTCGAGACGTTGGGCTGTTCCCGCTGCACACGGCGGTGCATAAGATGACCGGCTTGTCGGCGGCGCGATTCGGCTTGTCCGAGCGGGGCGAAATTCGTGTAGGGCACTGGGCCGATTTGGTGCTGTTCGATCCGCTGCGCGTGCGTGATGTGGCGGATTTCGAGGCGCCGCAGCAGGCGGCGCAAGGGATTGATGGCGTGTGGGTCAACGGCGTGTTGAGTTATTGCGACGGACAGCCAAATGGTCGGCGGCCGGGGCGGTTCCTGGCGCGCAGTGGGGATTTGCGGGGTGGGTTTTCGACTCTATAGTGGGCGCTCTTACACACGGAGCGGTTGCCATGCACTTAGGAAAAGTCACCCCCATCCTGCGGATTTTCGACGAGGCCAAGGTGTTGGAGTTCTATGTCGGTTTTCTGGGGTTCACTGTCGATTGGCAGCATCGCTTCGAGGCGAATTTTCCGTTGTACCTGCAGGTGTCGTTGGGTGAGTGCGTGCTGCATTTGTCCGAACACCATGGCGATGCTTCGCCGGGTGCGGCGGTGCGGATTCAGGCGCAGGGCGTAGACGCGTATCAGCAGCAATTGCAGGGCAAGGACTATCGTTTTGCCAAGCCAAGCGTTGAAGAAATGCCCTGGGGTTCGCGGGAGATGAGCATCCGCGATCCGTTTGGCAATCGGCTGGTATTTGTCGAGGAGGGCGAGGGCTGAGGGGTAAAGCGCAGGCAATAAAAAACCGCCTTAGTAGGGCGGTTTTTTTGTGCAAGCCCAGTTTCGGCTGAGGTTGCGTTCTAACAGGAAGCGTTGACCCGTATCCAAAGGCTCACATGTTCCGGTAAGTGCGCTGGAGGTAAGGCCCAACTCATGGAGGGCCGAGTATGTCTAAGTTTGCACGACGTACGTGGAACCTCGTCGTGAATGCCTGTGGCGAGGGAGCTTGCTCCCGGTGGGGCGCGAAGCGGCCCCTACTCAAGTTGATTCAGGTAACGGTTTGGGCTGCTGCGCAGCCCAACGGGAGCAAGCTCCCTCGCCACAATGATTGCGCTTTACACCCGGAAATGGCTGACCATCTGCTGCAACTGGCTACCCAGCCGTGCCAGTTCCACGCTCGACTTGGCCGTCTCGTCACTCGCGGTGGCGGTCTGTTCCGACACGTCACGCACGTTGATGATGCTGCGGCTGATCTCTTCGGCCACGGCGCTTTGCTCTTCGGCTGCCGCTGCAATCTGCTGGTTCATCGACTGGATATTCGACACCGTGCGGGTGATGTTTTCCAGGGATACGCCGGCCTTGCGCGTCAGCTCGACACTGCTGTCGGTGAGGCTGCGGCTGTTGTTCATCACCGCGGCCACCTGCTGGGTGCCGTTCTGCAAGCCGGCCACCAGGCCTTCGATTTCTTCGGTGGATTTCTGCGTGCGCTGGGCCAGGCCACGCACTTCGTCGGCGACGACGGCAAAGCCACGTCCGGCTTCACCGGCACGCGCTGCTTCAATCGCGGCATTGAGCGCCAGCAGGTTGGTCTGTTCAGCCACGGCCTTGATCACGTCCATTACGCTGCCGATCTTGTTGCTCTCTTGTTGCAGATGGGTCATGGCGTCGGTGGAGCGCGCCACTTCGGCGGCCAGGCGTTCGATCTGGGCGATGGCTTCGGCCACCACTTTGTCGCCTGCGCGGGCTTGGCCATCGGCATCGGCAGCGGCCCGGGAGGCCTGCTCGGCGTTGCGCGCGACTTCCTGCACGGTGGCAGTCATTTCGTGCATGGCGGTGGCGACTTGATCGGTCTCGATCTTCTGGCTATTCACGCCGGCGCTGGTCTGCTCGGTCACGGCCGACAACTCTTCGGCGGCGCTGGCGATTTGGGTCACGCCGTCGCGAATACCGCTGATCAACTCGCGCAGGGTCGTGCCCATGCGCTGGATGCCTTGTTGCAGCACGCCCAGTTCATCACGGCGGGTGACCTGGATATTGTGGCTCAGGTCGCCGGAGGCAATGCGTTCCACCACGGCCAGGGTTTCCTGGATCGGGCGCGTGATCTGGCGGGTGATGACAAGTGCCGCGATGATGCCGACCAGCAACGCCAGCAAGGTGCTGATCAATTGCAGGCTGCGGGCCTGGGCGCTTTCGGCGTCGCGACGTTCGAGCTGGATGTCGTAGAGCTTATCGCTGATGGTGACGATGTCGGCACCTTGGGTGGTCATTTCGGCGCGTGCTGAGACGATATTGGCGTTAGCCGCTTTGTAGTTCTGCACCGCACTGCGGTAGGCGCCGAGGGCGCTTTCCAGTGCGCTGAGCGCGGCCTGTTGGCTGCTGCCAAACACGGCGCCGAGGCCTTTCAAGCCGTTGATGGCTTTTTCGATTTGTGCGGCGGCGCGGGCTTCGGTGTCGGCGTTGACATTGCCGGTGTAGCCGCGCACTTCGTAGCGGGCCAACTGGAACTCTTGCTTGGCATGGGTCACGGCCTGGTACTGGGTGAAGCGCTCGGGGCTGTCGGGTACCTGCTGCACGCTGCTGTCCAACGCGTCGATCTGGGCGTTGGCGATGTCGGCCTTATCACCCATGACCTGGCGCGCAGCATTGCCGTTACGGTAGGCCTCACGCATTTTGTTCAGCGATTGCTGATAAGCCGTGATGACGGCTTTCTGGTCGTTGAGCAGCTTGCGGTTTTCCGGGCTCTTGAAGCTGTCCAGGAGTTTTTGCTGCTGGGCGGTGAAGGCATCCAGGCTGGTCTGTACGTTCTGCGCCACGCTCTCATCGCCGTTGGCCAGCATGTATTGCAGGCGCACGATGCGCAGCTTGGTCAGGGCGGCATTGAGTTGGGTGATGTCGCTCATCCAGTTGCTGCGGTCGATCAGGCTGCCCAGGCTGGTCCAGCCGGTCAGCGCGAGGATCGAGGTGAGGATAAGTACCAGGCCGAAGCCCAGGCCCAGTTTGAGGTTGACGCTGATGTTACCGAACCAGCTGTTCATCGAGTGCTCCGCAAAAATGATGTTTGTCTGCTGGACGGTGGTGTTGTTGTTTGAGCCAGCCAAGGTGTTTAGGCCATATCGGCGGGCGCACGGGAAACTGAAACGTTTAATTAGTTATTGCGATGCACGGAGCCCGGCATCACCGACCACCGGCGCCAGGCAGGCATGACGTGGCTGGCGCTCATCCCGTACTCACATTCTGTGCTAGTCTGCTGGCCCTTTTAGTTCTGGGCGGTGCCGGAAAACAGTGTTTTCAGCGCTGCTCTACAGCGGAGCCTCTTCATGTCCGAAGTTAATCTGTCCACCGACGAAACCCGCGTCAGCTACGGTATCGGCCGTCAGTTGGGCGACCAACTGCGCGACAACCCACCACCGGGCGTAAGCCTGGACGCGATCCTGGCTGGCCTGACCGACGCGTTCGCCGGCAAGCCAAGCCGTGTTGATCAAGAGCAAATGGCTGCCAGCTTCAAGGTCATCCGCGAAATCATGCAAGCCGAAGCGGCTGCCAAGGCTGAAGCCGCGGCAGGCGAGGGCCTTGCGTTCCTGGCAGAAAACGCCAAGCGTGATGGCATCACCACTCTGGCTTCTGGCCTGCAATTCGAAGTGCTGACTGCCGGTGAAGGTGCCAAGCCGACCCGTGAAGACCAAGTGCGCACTCACTACCACGGCACCCTGATCGACGGCACAGTGTTCGACAGCTCCTACGAGCGCGGCCAGCCTGCAGAATTCCCGGTTGGCGGCGTGATCGCTGGCTGGACCGAAGCCCTGCAACTGATGAATGCCGGCAGCAAATGGCGCCTGTACGTGCCGAGCGAACTGGCTTACGGCGCTCAAGGCGTTGGCAGCATTCCGCCGCACAGCGTTCTGGTGTTTGACGTCGAGCTGCTCGACGTTCTGTAAGACCTGCTGATTACCTGTTGGGAAGAGCCTGCTCGTCCCAACAGGGTTTTGCGCGGTTACTCATGGGTGAAACTTGCCATTGAGCTCCGTCACCGGGCGCAACGCTCGGGCATAGCAGAACAGAAACAGATTTCGCACCACTTCCTTCAGTACACCGGGTTCACTGGAACTCAGGCCATTCACGTCCAGGTCGCCCTGGTCCTGCAGTTCATTCAGCGCTTCTTCCTCCAGCACCGCACAGACTTCCCCGGTTTCCCGATGGAGGATCCGCAGGTAAGGATGTGGGCGGTCCAGCCAGGCATCTATCAAATAAGTCATGGTCGTTCTCCTTGATAAGTTTCAATGAGAATAATTCTTATTCGTAGAATAGCAAGTGCCTATTGGCGGTTTCTGGTTTTTTCTGTGTGGGTATTGCGCGCGATCAACAGAGAGGGCGAAACGCCATCCCGCGGCTGGCGCGGGATGGAAACCGCAGGATCAGACCTTGCGGACGAACTCGGACTTGAGTTTCATCGGGCCGATACCGTCGATCTTGCAGTCGATATCGTGGTCGCCGTCGCACAGGCGGATGTTCTTGACCTTGGTGCCGACCTTGACCACCAGGGAGGTGCCCTTGACCTTGAGGTCCTTGATCACGGTGATGGTGTCGCCGTCCTGCAGGACGTTGCCCACAGAGTCTTTCTTCACGGTTTCATCGCCGGCCACTTCGGCCTCGCCAGTGGCGGACCACTCATGGGCGCATTCCGGGCAGATCAGTTGGGCGCCGTCTTCGTAGGTGAATTCGGAATTGCATTTCGGGCAGGGTGGCAAAGTGCTCACTAAAGCTCCTTAAAGGTCAGGATGGCTAAAGTCGCACATTATATAGGGAATTGTAGGGAGGCAGGGCGCGGTCTTGGATTGGTAATACAAACTAAATGTGGGAGGGGGCTTGCCCCCGATGGCGGTATTCCAGTCGATACAGTTGGCGACTGATACTCCGCTATCGGGGGCAAGCCCCCTCCCACATTTGGTATTTCTAGTGCGTGCGCGCGACCGCGAATTCACTCAGCTCAACCAGGGCGTCCCGGTATTCGCTGGCGGGGAGGGCGTCCAGGCATTTGATCGCACGGGCCACGTAGTCACGCGCCAGTTGTGCGGTGTAGTCCAGGGAGCCGGAGGCTTCCACGGCCGCACGGATGCTTTCCAGGTCTTCGATCCCGCCTTTCTGGATCGCCTTGCGCACCAGGGCCGCCTGTTCCGGCGTGCCTTCGCGCATGGTGTAGATCAGCGGCAAGGTTGGCTTGCCTTCGGCCAGGTCGTCACCGACGTTCTTGCCCAGGGTCTCGGCGTCGCCACGGTAGTCGAGCAGGTCGTCTACCAGTTGGAACGCCACGCCCAGGTGGTCGCCAAAGGTGCGCAGGGCTTCGGCCTGTTCGGCCGTGGCTTCGCACAGGGCGGCGGCGCTGTGGGTCGAGGCTTCGAAGAGCATCGCGGTTTTGCCGCGAATCACTTCCATGTAGGTTTCTTCGGTGGTGCTGGCGTCACGCACCTTCGACAACTGCAACACTTCGCCTTCGGCGATGATGCGCGTGGCCTGGGAAAGAATCTTCATCACCTGCATCGAGCCCAGTTCGACCATCATTTCGAACGAGCGCGAATACAGGAAGTCGCCGACCAGCACGCTCGGGGCGTTGCCCCACATCGCGTTGGCGGTCTCGCGACCACGGCGCATGCCGGACATGTCGACCACGTCGTCATGCAGCAGGGTCGCGGTGTGCAGGAATTCGATAGTGGCGGCCAGCAGGCGCAGGTCATCGCCTTCACGGCCCAGGGCTTTGCCACACAGCAACACTAATAAAGGACGCAGGCGCTTACCGCCCGCCGACGTAATGTAGTCGCCAATTTTGGAGACCAGCGGCACTTTAGACGTCAGCTGCTGCTTGATGATGCCGTCGACGGCGCTAAAATCGTCCGCGACCGCGCGGTAGAAAGCTTGGGGTTGCATCAGCGACAGTCGCTCCAGAAGGGTTGCGCGGCATGCTAGGACCCTGACCCCGCAGTGTCAAGGCGCGATAGACAGCCTCTTGCAACGCGTCAACGCCTTGCGTACAATCGCGCACCCTGAACTTCCTGGGCAGCACCTGCCTTACGCAATTGCATTCGGGACGTCCATCCCATGCAGCCATGCCAGCCAATACCTCTTCTTATAAAGCGCTGGGTGAGCAGGATTATCGGAGAAATACCATGTCGTACGCAGTAATTGTTACTGGTGGCAAGCAATACAAGGTCGCCCCAGGTGAATACCTGAAGATCGAAAAACTGGAAATCGCTACCGGCGAATCCGTTACTTTTGATCGCGTTCTGTTGGTCGCCAATGGCGATGACGTGAACATCGGTGCTCCAGTTGTTCCTGGCGCTACCGTTGTGGCTGAAGTGATCTCCCAAGGTCGTCACGATAAAGTCCGCATCATCAAGTTCCGTCGTCGTAAGCACCACATGAAGCGTATGGGCCACCGCCAGTGGTACACCGAGATCAAAATCACCGGTATTCAGGCTTAATTTCAGCCTAATTCCTCACTAGGAGAATTGACTCATGGCACACAAAAAAGCTGGTGGTAGTACCCGTAACGGTCGCGACTCAGAAGCCAAACGCCTTGGCGTGAAGATGTATGGCGGCCAGGTTATCATTCCGGGCAACATCATCGTGCGTCAGCGCGGCACCCAATTCCACGCCGGTTACGGTGTTGGCATGGGTAAAGATCACACTCTGTTCGCTAAAATCGACGGCGTGATCAAGTTCGAAGTAAAAGGCGCCTTCGGTCGCCGTTACGTGAGCATTGTCCCGAAGACTGAAGTCGTCGCGGCATAATTACGTAGTTGCTGGAAAAGCCCTGTCTTGCGACGGGGCTTTTTCGTTTGTGGAGTGAGTCTCTTGCAAAGCTGTTTGTAATGAGCTCAAGCGCTGGATTTGCGGTCGTTGATTGAGGTCGCTGCGCTCATTTTTGCAAGAGTCTTATGTCTTGGTTTCTTAAGCTCGTCCGTGCGGCGAGAGGCGTTTTGTTATGAAGTTCGTTGATGAAGTTTCCATCCGAGTAAAAGCAGGCGACGGCGGTAACGGTTGCATGAGTTTCCGTCGCGAAAAGTTCATCGAAAACGGTGGCCCCAACGGCGGTGACGGCGGTGACGGCGGTTCCATCTACATGATGGCCGACGAAAACCTCAACACCCTGGTGGACTACCGTTACACCCGGCACTTCGATGCCGAGCGTGGTTCCAACGGCGGCAGCACCGACTGCACCGGTAAAAAAGGTGAAGACATGGTGCTGCGCGTACCGGTCGGCACCACGATCATCGACTCCGCGACCCAGGAAGTGATTGGCGACCTGACCAAGGCCGGCCAGAAGCTGATGGTTGTGCAGGGCGGCTGGCACGGTCTGGGTAACACCCGATTCAAGTCCAGTACCAACCGTGCGCCACGCCAGACCACGCCGGGCAAGCCTGGCGAGCAGCGTGACCTCAAGCTGGAAATGAAAGTACTCGCCGACGTGGGCCTGTTGGGCCTGCCAAACGCTGGCAAAAGTACCTTCATCCGCTCGGTCTCGGCCGCCAAGCCGAAAGTCGCCGACTACCCGTTCACCACCCTGGTGCCAAACCTGGGCGTGGTCAGCGTCGACCGTTGGAAAAGCTTCGTGGTCGCCGACATTCCCGGCCTGATCGAAGGTGCTTCCGATGGCGCGGGCCTGGGGATTCGCTTCCTCAAGCACTTGTCGCGTACCCGTTTGCTGCTGCACCTCGTCGACATGGCGCCGCTGGATGACACCAGCGCACCGGACGCCGCCGAAGTGATCGTCAGCGAGCTGACCAAGTTCAGCCCGGCCCTGGCCGAGCGTGACCGCTGGTTGGTGCTGAACAAGTGCGACCAGATTCTCGAAGAAGAACACGAGGAGCGCGTCAAGGAAATCGTCGATCGCCTGGAATGGACCGGCCCGGTCTATGTGATCTCGGCCATCGCCAAAGAAGGCACCGAGCGCCTGACCCGCGACATAATGCGCTACCTCGAAGACCGCGCCGACCGCCTGGCGGCCGACCCGGTGTTCAAGGCCGAACTCGCCGAGCTCGATCAGCAGATCGAAGACGAAGCCCGTGCCCAGTTGCAAGCCCTGGACGACCAGCGCGCCCTGCGCCGCAGCGGCGTGAAGTCGGTCCATGACATCGGCGACGACGATTGGGACGAAGAAGACGTGGATGATGAAGACGGTCCGGAAATCATTTACGTGCGCGACTGATTCGTTGCAGTAAACTTAAGCGCCGCTCACTTGAGCGGCGTTTTGGTATCTGGGTATATCTGTAGTCACGAATGTAGTCACGAATAACGTTATGGGCGGCGCTGGGTCGCGTCGAGCCCTCTAACCAAGGTTGAAGATGATGCGGAGCAAAGTGGCAGGTGCGCAGCGCTGGGTCGTAAAGATCGGAAGTGCGTTGCTGACGGCAGATGGCAAGGGGCTGGATCGCGCAGCCATGAGCGTGTGGGTCGAGCAGATGGTGGCCTTGCATGAGGCCGGTGTCGAGTTGGTGCTGGTCTCGTCCGGAGCGGTTGCCGCCGGGATGAGCCGCCTCGGCTGGACCGCGCGACCCAG
>NZ_JAKNRV010000709.1:0-1065 GCF_023072625.1 Pseudomonas emilianonis | reverse complement strand
GTGGCCGCGCCCGACTCGAGCAGCGCCAGCCATTGAGCGGCCGCACGCGCAACCTCACGACTCACAGGTCCACCAGCAGGCAATGTTCATAGGCTTGCGCCATGTAACGCTTCACCGTGCGCTCCGACACCTCAAGCCGCTCGGCAATCTCCCGATAGCCCAGGCCCTCCAACTGACTCCAGAGGAACACCCGGCGCACGCGCACAGGCAGGCCGTCGAGCAATTCGTCCAAGGCTTGCAGGGTTTCCAGCACCAGCCAACGCAGCTCGGGAGACGGCACGCAGGCTGGCGGCAGATTCCCCAGTGCCGTCAGATAAGCCTGCTCAAGGCTGCGTCGCTGATGAAAATTGACCAGCAGGCGCTTGCCCACTGTCACCAGGTAGGCCCGCGGTTCCTGCATCTGCGCGAGCGGCTGGGCGCTGGCGAGCACCCGCACAAAGGTGTCCTGGCTCAGGTCCGCCGCGTCCCAGGCATTGCCCAGGCGCCGACGCAGCCAGCTTTCCAGCCAACTGCGATGGTCGCGATACAGGCTCGACAACGTCGGTTCGGGCGCGCGCGAAGGGACAACAGCATCATTCATGGCAAGCAACCTACGCAGCGCGATTGAGTCTCAAATGAGATTCATTCTATTTAATATCGCAGCGCGACACCATGATCTTTTCAACTGGGTGTTTATGCGGGCAACGAAAACCAGCGAACCCAGGCGTTGTTACCAAAAGCGCGCCTGGCAGCGACCTAAAACCGCACACCTTGTGCGTTGACCATCCTGGTAACACCCCATATAGTGTGCCCACACCAACAAACAACCACTACATAGTGTGCGAATCCGTAAAACGCCGACCACACTATGCGCAGTATTTCAATGCCTTGAAGCCTGCAAATCACCTATTTTTGGACGGGGTCACACGCCGTCAGCACAGACCAGGAAGGAGTATTTCAATGCTGAGTTGGGATGAAGTCGACAACGTAGACACCGGTGCAGCGGTGATCAAAGGCGCCAACGCCGGCCACGCCACCGAAGCCAACATGGACCGCCTCGACGGTGCCGGCGCCGCCGCTGCCATC
>NZ_JAKNRV010000708.1:0-1066 GCF_023072625.1 Pseudomonas emilianonis | reverse complement strand
CTGCCCGGCGTGCGGCGCCCGTCGGCTCGGCGGTCGCCAGTACTTGGGTCGACAGATTCAACGCCGCAAAACACAAGCCCCAGACCAGCCGCAACCCCAACAATGCAGCGAAGCCCGACAGCAGCGAGTTACCCAGGGCGCACAGCATCGCGGCACCGGCGGCGATCATGCAGGTCAGACGATCGCCGTGGCGGGCATAGAAATTAAGCACATGCCGGTAACCGAAAATCCGCACCAGTCGGTTGGCCGCCAGCAGCACCCCGGCCTGGGCCAACGTGATGCCGAACGCCTGGGATTCCATGGGCAGCAGCAGATAAAGCAACACGTCACTGGGCAGGCATAACGCCAAGGTCAGCGCGGCGCGGCGGGAGGTGATGTCGGCAGTACGTTGGGCCTGGCTTGACATAAATCTGAAACATCCCGAAATATTCAGGTCGCCACCGTAGCCTTCTCGAACGGCTTTTTACAACGCTCGATTAAACCTTTTTGTCATACGGCAACAACCGCAGGCCGCTGGCCACACAGCCCACCAACGCAAACGCACAGCCCAACCACAATGCGTAGTGCGGGCCGCTGCCCAGGGACCAGTGAAAACACAAAGCCACCAGCGACGCTCCCAGCGTCTGCCCCAACAACCGCGAGATCGCCACAATGCCACTGGCCCCACCACTGCGCGCCAAGGGTGCGCTGGTCATCAATGCCTTGAGATTGGGCGACTGGAAGAACCCGAAACCGGCCCCGCACAAGGCCATGCGCCAGCCGATGTCGAACGCCGATGCGTCATTGTGCAACGTCGCCAGGGCCGCCATGCCCACGCTCAGCATCAACAGGCCGATCCCGCACAACAGGCCCAGGGACACGCGGTCTGCCAGACGCCCGGCGACCAACGCCATCACCGCCACGACCGCCGGCCAGGGCGTCATCAGAAAACCGGTTTCCACCTGGCTGTGCCCAAGCACCGCCTGCAGCAGAAACGGCAGCGAGACAAAGGCCAGGCCTTGGGCGCTGAAGGCGCAGATCGCCGTGAGCGAAGACAGTGCAAACACCGGGCGCCTGAACAAGTCCA
>NZ_JAKNRV010000707.1:0-1066 GCF_023072625.1 Pseudomonas emilianonis | reverse complement strand
CTCAACAAACTTGCGCCTTGCGTGCGCCCAGCAGCCCAAACGTTCGACTCCAGCCTGCCCGCCCAACGCGTTATAACCGGCGTAATCATCGGTCATCACGTAGCCACGATAACCATCGAGCAGGCGTGTCGGCACCTCCTGCGCGCGGCTGGTGGAGTAGTCAAAAAGGATCACTGGTTTATCTGGCGGGCCGCCGGTTTGCACCCACATCCAGGACTGGCTGCTTGGGTCTCGGTCAGGCTCTTTCAACACCTGTACCCGTGTTTCATCGCAGTGGACAACACGGCTGCCCAACAGGCTATCGCGCATTAAATTCAGCAGCGGCTGGAAGTGTTCACCGCACTGGATAACCCAGCGTGCCAACGTCTGGCGCGGGATATCGACACCATGGCGGCCCAAGACTTTTTCGAAACGGTGAAGCGGTAGTCCATCGACGTACTTGGTGGTCAGCAACATCGCCAGAACACTTGGGCTGGCCATGCTTTTTTCAATCAGTTGAGCCGGCTTGTCAGCAGTGACCGACGCCATCTCGCAGTCGCGGCAACCGTAAACTTTGCGAACGTGGCTGATCACACGGATCTGCATCGGCACGATTTCAAACTGCTCGCTGACTTCTTCGCCAATAGTGTGTTTGCGGCAGCCGCAGACGCACGTCAGTTCATGTTCGGGAAGTTCGTGGATGATCTCGATGCGCGGCAGATCGGCGGGCAGTGGCTTGCGTTTACCGCGGCGCTTGGTCGGGGCAACGACCTCTTCATCTGAGGCGTCGTCCACAGGCTCGACGACGCTTTCTACTTCATTGAAGAGGGCCAGTTGCGGCGTTGCAGCATCAGCTGTTTGCTCGGACTTACGTCCGAACAGACGCTGAAGCAAGAGCGCATTCTGTTCTTCTAGCCGAACAATCTTTCCCTTATCCAACTGACGTTCGTCGAGCATCTGCCCAAGCATTTGCTTGAGCAGAACAGGATCATCTGGAAGATTTTCGGGCAAGGAATTCATGCCCTGGATTATACCGAATCAGGCTACGAATCGCGGCGTCAAAACTTGATGAGGACGGTTGCGCCAG
>NZ_JAKNRV010000706.1:0-1068 GCF_023072625.1 Pseudomonas emilianonis | reverse complement strand
CCTGCGCCGCTCCGTGGTGGTCGCCGCGCCGGCCGATACCTCGCCGCTGCAACGGCTGCAGGGCGCGCTGTATGCCACGCGGGTGGCCGAGGACTTTCGCGACCAGGGCAAAGACGTGCTGCTGATCATGGATTCGCTGACCCGCTACGCCATGGCCCAGCGCGAAATCGCCCTGGCCGTTGGCGAGCCGCCGGCTACCAAAGGCTACCCGCCGTCGGTGTTCGCCAAGCTGCCCAAACTGGTGGAACGCACCGGCAACGGGCCGCCCGGTGGCGGCTCGATCACCGCGTTTTACACGGTGCTTAGCGAGGGCGACGACCAGCAGGACCCGATTGCCGACTCGGCGCGGGCGATTCTGGACGGGCACATTGTGCTGTCCCGGCACCTGGCCGAAAGCGGGCACTACCCAGCCATCGATATCGAAGCGTCAATCAGCCGGGCGATGACCGCCATCGCCAGTGACGCCCAGCAACGCAAGGCGAATCAGCTCAAGCAGGCACTGTCGCGCTACCAGCGCAATCGCGACCTGATCAGCGTGGGCGCTTACACCCAGGGCCACGATGTGCAACTCGACCGCGCGGTGGGCTTGTACCCGCATATCGAGCGGTTCCTGCAGCAGCGCATTGACGACCGCGCCAGCGTTGACGAGACCCTGCACGGGCTCAACCTGTTGTTCCCTGGCAACTGACCTTTTTGAGTAATCATCGATGGCCGACCAATCGCTGCACCTGCTGATCGAACTGACCGCCAAGGCCCGCGACGTCGCGGCTCGCGCGCTGGCGCAAAGCCGTGCTGCCGAGCAACTGGTGATCAACCAGTTGCGCGCCCTGGACCAGTACCAACAGGAGTACCGCCAGAACCTGCAACTGGAACTGGCCAAAGACGGCATGAGCCCCTCGGCGCTGACAAACTACCGAGGCTTTTTGCAGTCGCTGGAAGAGGCCATGGAGCGTGCGCAAAAAAGCCTGGAGCGCCACCGCAAACAGGTGGCGCACCACCAGATCACCTGGATGGCGCAGTGGCGCAGGGTCAATGCGATTGAAGCGCTGTTGAGCCGGCGCGCCCAGC
>NZ_JAKNRV010000705.1:0-1068 GCF_023072625.1 Pseudomonas emilianonis | reverse complement strand
GGACCCGAGCTTGGGCCACAGCGCCCTGGAAGCCATGCACGACGCCATCGGCGAACTGCGCGGCCTGCGCCTGGCCTGGCAGCGCGAGTACCGCAACCCGCAGTTCAGCGTGCCACAACCGACCCTGAATTTCGGCTGCATCCACGGCGGCGATAACCCCAACCGCATCTGCGGCCAGTGTTCCCTGGAGTTCGACCTGCGGCCCTTGCCCGGCATGGACCCGCAGGTGCTGCGCGCGGCGATCCGGCAGAAGCTCGAACCGGTGGCCGAGCGCCATAAGGTGAAGATCGACTATGCGCCGCTGTTCGCCGAAGTGCCGCCGTTCGAGCAGGCCGAAGACGCCGAGCTGGTGCGGGTCGCGGAACGATTGACCGGTCATCGCGCCGAAGCAGTAGCGTTCGGCACCGAAGCGCCTTATCTTCAGCGCCTTGGTTGTGAAACCCTGGTGCTTGGCCCTGGCGATATTGCCTGCGCCCACCAGCCGGGCGAATACCTCGAAATGTCACGCTTGACGCCTACAGTGCGTCTATTGCGGGAACTGATCGAGCATTACTGCCTGACACCGGCCTGATTTAACCCCTGCCCATGCGTACATAAGGAGAGCGAGCGTGTCCCCAAGCCTGTTCCGACGATAACCATCAGCCTGCTGTGCGTTTTCACGACTCATCCTTTTTCGGCTGCTTTTTATTACAGGCCCAGGTTCCATGCCCGACTACGTCAATTGGCTTCGTCACGCTTCGCCCTACATCAACGCCCACCGCGACTGCACCTTTGTGGTCATGCTGCCCGGCGATGGTGTGGATCATCCGAACTTCGGCAATATCGTCCACGACCTGGTGCTGCTCCACAGCCTGGGTGTGCGACTGGTGCTGGTCCACGGTTCGCGCCCACAGATTGAAGCGCGCCTTGAAACGCGCGGCCTCACCCCGGCTTACCATGACGGCCTGCGCATCACCGATGCGGCCACGCTGGAGTGCGTGATCGACGCGGTCGGCCATCTGCGTATCGCCATTGAAGCGCGCCTGTCGATGGACATGGCCTCGTCGCCGATGCAGGGCTAAATCAGGC
>NZ_JAKNRV010000704.1:0-1075 GCF_023072625.1 Pseudomonas emilianonis | reverse complement strand
CTGGAGATGGCCGACCAGGTGCTCGAACGCCTGCAACTCAGCGCGCGCGCCGCGACCCTGGCCGGCGAGTTGTCCCACGGCCAGCAACGGGTGCTGGAGGTGGGCATGTCGATCTGCTCCAAGCCCAAACTGCTGATGCTCGACGAGCCCACCTCGGGCATGGGCATCGATGACATCCCGATCATGACCCAGCTGATCAGCGACCTGGGCCGCGACCACACGGTGCTGCTGATCGAACACAACATGAGCATCGTCATGTCCATCAGCCAACGCATCACCGTGATGAGCCACGGCCAGATCCTGGTGGAAGGCACGCCGGAATTCGTGCGTGCCGATGAACGCGTGCGCACGGCTTATCTTGGGGAGGCTGCCTGATGCTGATCGTCGAGAATATCCATTCCTACTACGACAAGAGCCACGTGCTCGAAGGTGTGTCGTTGACCGTCAACCCCGGCGAACTGGTGACCCTGCTCGGCCGCAACGGTGCCGGCAAGACCACCACGTTGCGCAGCATCCTCGGCATCATCTGCCCGCGCCAAGGCCAGATCCACTTCAACGGCCAGCCGCTGGTGGGCCAGAAGATCTTTGAAATCGCACGCCAGGGCCTGGCGCTGGTGCCGGAGAACCGTGGGATTTTCCGCCTGCTCACTGTCGAGGAAAACCTGCGCATCGCCGCGCGCAAGACCAGCCGCTGGCAGCTCGAAGACGTCTACGGCATGTTCCCGCGCCTCAAGGAGCGGCGCAAAAATGCCGGCCATGCGCTCTCCGGCGGCGAGCAACAGATGCTCGCCATCGCCCGCGCCCTGCTCAACGATCCCAAGCTGCTGATTCTCGACGAACCCACCGAAGGCCTGGCCCCGGTGATCGTCGACGAGTTGGTGAAGATCCTGCGCAAGGTCAAGGACGACGGCCTGCCGGTGCTGCTGGTGGAACAGAACCTGATGGTCTGGGCCTGGCGCTGGTGCCGGAGAACCGTGGGATTTTCCGCCTGCTCACTGTCGAGGAAAACCTGCGCATCGCCGCGCGCAAGACCAGCCGCTGGCAGCTCGAAGACGTCTACGGCATGTTCCCGCGC
>NZ_JAKNRV010000703.1:0-1080 GCF_023072625.1 Pseudomonas emilianonis | reverse complement strand
ACAAAGCTGCGTTCCAACGTCACCGCATTCAGCGCAGTGCGGGCCAAGGTCTCCGCATAGGTGCCCGGTAGGCCCTCGGTGGCCAACTCCAGCACCCGTTCGCCAGCGGCGTCGGGGTCTTGGAGCATGCGCTCCAGGTAGTACTCCAGGCCGCTGATCACGTCGGCGAAATGTGCCAACTGCTCTTCGGACGGCACTGCGTCGTTGATCATCAGTTGTTCATCGACGTAATCGGTGCAACCGCGCATCAGGCTCGCTGCGCGTGGCAGTGGAATCATCGCCAGGGCGCCGCGCACCTGGCTCAACAGTTCCGGCAGGGATTCCAGGCGCTGGCGCTCCCACTGGGCGTCGATGCAGTCGATCACCAACTCTTTGGCTTGCTTGAGGCACTGGCAGGACTCGCGGATCACCAACTGATGAATCTGCGTCAGGTCGGTGGTGGGCAGGCGGCTCTCTTCACGGCCTTGCGGCTCGACCGTGCCGACCATCCCGGCCAACGTCGCTTCGACGTAGAGCAAGGCGCCGGCGACATCCATCAGCACTGCATCGTTGGGTTCGCGCTGGCCCTGGGCCAGGCTCAACACCACGGCAAGCTGGTCGATGATGACTTTGCGCGGCTGCCCAAAGCCCAGCACCGCAAGGGTATCGGCGATTTGCCGCAGCGGCGCCAGCAGCGCTTCGAGGTCGCTGGTGTGTTGACGGTCGCTGCGCACGAACAGGTCGAGGCGTTCCTTGACCCGCACCAGCTCTTCGCACAACGCGCCGAGCACCGAGCCCATGGCATTGCGGTCCGGCCCGGCCAGGCGCGCGCGTTCGGCATCGACCACCGCGCTGTCGGGCAAGGCTTCATCGAGGCCGTAGCGTTCTTTCAGGCTTTGCATGCGCGGCGTTGGCCGGGTGACTTTGGCGACGTAGAACAGCAGGCTCTTGAGCAGTTCATCCGGCGCCGGCTGGTTGATGCCGCCAATGCCCTGGGCGAGCAGGCGTTTGAGTTGCTTGTCGCTGGCCTTGAGCAGGCTGCGCAGCGCCGGGCTGTTGGCGATCACGCCGGTCAGCATGCCCTCGACCAGCGCCGAGGTG
>NZ_JAKNRV010000702.1:0-1081 GCF_023072625.1 Pseudomonas emilianonis | reverse complement strand
GTGGCGAGGTCAGCGTCACCAGCCTCGGCGCGGTGGTGGCAGGCGACAATCGCCCGGGCGCGAGCATCGTGATGCAGGCCGGTGTCGGTCCGAACGGCCCGGATTACCTGCACTTTGTCGAGGCTTACCTGGACCCTGCCAACCTGGCACAAGCGGGCGAGTCCTTGCAGGGCGGCAAGGTGGCCAAGACTTACGAAAACGAACTGGTCCGCTGGTTGGCCGAGCGTTTCGGTTTCGTCGGCAGCAGCGAACAGGCCCGCGCTTACTACGCAGCGTTGCCCGCCGAACAACAGCGGGTCTTCGCCCGTGATGTGTACTTCGCCGAACTCAAGGCCGCCGGCCGTGAGTACAACCAGGACGGCAGTGTGCGCCAGGGCAGCTATGTGCGTGGTCGTGCCGCGATTGCCAAGTTGTTTCCTGAGACGGACGTGGCCGGCAACCCGATCACCTACAAGGGTGATATCACGATGTTCGGCGGCTCGGGCGTACACACCAACTTCGGCGGCTCGATCCAGATGCTCACCCCAGGCGGCAGCCAGACCTTCGGTATCGAAGGCGCGGCGCCACCGTCCACGGCGGGCGTGATCACCCAGGGAGCGGGTGATATCCAGCTGTACTCCATGGGCAGCATTTTGCTCGGCCAGAGCCGCATCATGACCACCTTCGGTGGCTCGATCATGGCCTGGACCAGCGAGGGCGACATCAACGCCGGTCGCGGCTCCAAGACCACCGTGGTGTACACGCCGCCCAAGCGCGTCTATGACAACTGGGGCAACGTGAGCCTGTCGCCGGCGGTGCCGAGTACCGGCGCAGGGATCGCCACGCTGAACCCGATCCCGGAAGTGCCGGCGGGGGACATCGACCTGATCGCGCCGCTGGGCACCATCGACGCGGGCGAGGCGGGCATTCGGGTCTCGGGCAACGTCAACATCGCCGCCTTGCACGTGGTTAACGCGGCGAACATCCTGACCCAGGGCAAGTCGTCCGGGGTGCCGGTGACCGCCAGCGTCAATACCGGCGCCATGAGCTCGGCCAGCGCGGCGGGGGCGGCGGCGTCCCAGGCGGCGGAAGACGCGGCGCG
>NZ_JAKNRV010000701.1:0-1084 GCF_023072625.1 Pseudomonas emilianonis | reverse complement strand
GGGTTCAGCGCCCGCAGGTGCACACGCAGCGGCTCGCAGTCGTCCACCCGGTCGGTCTTGCTCAGCAGCAAGCGATCCGCCGCCGCCACCTGGGCCAGCCATTCCGGGTGCAGGCGTTCCTGCAGGGCCGCGTGGCTGGCGTCGACCAGGGTGATGACCAGGCCGATATGAAAACGCCCGCGCAGTTGCACGTCGTTGTTGAGGGTCGCGAGGATCGGCGCCGGGTCGGCCAGGCCGGTGGTTTCCAGGATCACCCGTTTGAAGGCCGGGATTTCACCGCGCTCGCGGCGTTGCAAGAGGCCGAGCAGTGCGTCTTTGAGTTCACCGCGAATCGAGCAGCAGACGCAGCCGCTGGGCAGCAGCACGGTGTCCGGCGCCACTTCTTCCACCAGCAGATGGTCGATGCCGATGTCGCCGAATTCATTGATCAGCAGCGCCGTATCGCCAAGGCTTTCGCCTTGCAGCAGGCGCGCGAGCAAGCTGGTTTTGCCGCTGCCGAGAAAGCCGGTGATCACATTCAGAGCGATGCTCATCGTTCCACCTCATACCCATCGCCATCAGCCGGAACGCGTTGACTGTGGCGAGGGAGCTTGCTCCCGCTGGGCTGGGAAGCGGGCCCAAAACCAAGCGAGCGAGGTGTGCCAGATCCTCCTCGGACACCGCGTTGGGAGCGCTTCGCACTCCAGCGGGAGCAAGCTCCCTCGCCACAATGGGGCGTGCCTACGGAAAGCATGGTGTGTTTTCCAAGTGGTTCAGCAGTTGCGGATCAAGCGGGTCCAGCGGCCGCCCGAGGAGGGTTTCGGCCGCTTGCCAGAGTTGATCCAGGCCGCTGGCCAACGCCTGTTTGCCGGTGGCGCCGAGCAGCAGGTACGAGGCGCCCTGGAAGTCTTCGACCTTGAGCCGGAACACCGCCAACACCTGGTTGATCGCGGCGATCCGGCGCAGGCGTTCGCGGCGCCTGGGCAACTCATCGCCCAGCGGGTCGCTCCAGTGCAGGTCTTCGCCGAGCAGCCCGCAGAGTCCGCACATCGCTACACCCCGCTCATGGCATGACATCGCCGGAGTTCGGGCCCAGGGTCTGGCC
>NZ_JAKNRV010000700.1:0-1085 GCF_023072625.1 Pseudomonas emilianonis | reverse complement strand
GGCTGGGTCTTCGCGGTGATCGGCCTGGGCGCCATCGTCGCCGGCCTCGGTGCGGGGCGGGCGAAGTACGTCGACGTCAGCAGCGAGAGAGTCTAGAGATACACCACCTCCAGGGTCGCCGAACCGTCCATGACGATATCGGTGCTCAGGTCCAGATTCTGTTTGGCGTTGATCACCGTCTCCAGGGTCAGCGTGCTGCTCAGGTTCTGGATCGCCGAGGGGCCGGCGGTGCTGCCGGCGGTGTCAGTGAAGCCCAGCAGGCTTTTGGCGCCCACGTCGATCGGGTTGCGGTTGGCCGTGCGCCAGGCCAGGCCGCCAGTGGTGGATTCGGTGCCGTAGACCTCGGCCACGGCATCCGCCACGGTCTGCTTTGGATCGAACGCCAGCGAGTACACGCCGATCTTGTTCGCGCTGTTGTCGAAGCCCAATCCGTAATAAATCTCGCTGTTGACGTGGGCCGAGCCGTCGCGGTTGTCGCGCATGCGCAACGCATAACGCACCGGACCGTTGCAGACCACCGTCAGGCCCAGGGACTTGACGGGCAGCCGCGTGCCGGTGGTGAGGTTGAGGTCTTGCTGGGCGATCTTGCCGAAGTCCACTAGCCCGTTGGCCGACAGGCTCGGAGTGCAGGACGCGGGGGTGATCACGCCGTTGACGTTCAGGTCGACGGTGGAGGCGGCATGCGCCGGTAGTAGGTTGACCAGCCCTGTACAGGCGACCAGAAAGATCAGCGATTTTTTCATGGTTCAACTCCTAGAGGTATTTCACGGTCAGGGTCATGGACCCGTCGATGGGTATTTCTTCGGTCAGCGGCAGCGAGGAGCAGGTATCGATGGAACATGGGGGTCTCCAATAGTGTTTAGAAGTAGGTGATTTCCAGGGTCGCCGAACCGTCGAGCGCTATTTCACTGCTCAGGTCCAGGCTGTCGAGCGGCGCGATAAAGGCTTTCAGGCTCAGTAACGCGCTGAGGTTTTGCAGGGCATTCGGGCCTTCGGTGCTGCCGGTGTTGGCGGTAAACCCCAGGAGGCTGCGCGCGCCTAACGGAAGGGGGCCGGCGCTGGCGCTGCTAAACACTATTGGAGAC
>NZ_JAKNRV010000006.1:0-47512 GCF_023072625.1 Pseudomonas emilianonis | reverse complement strand
GTCTCAGTTGCTCACCGAAGCGCCGCGCCAAGCGTTCGAGTTCTGCCAGCGGTTGCGGGCCGGCCAGGCTCAACGTCATTTGCCCCGACTGGTAGAAGTGTTGGTGGAAATCCCGCAACGCTTGCTGAAACGCCTGACGTTCCACCGGCAGGCTGTCGCGATTGCCCGCATGGAAGCCCCGAAGCGGATGATCGGCTGCCAGGCTTTCCAGCAGCGCGACCTGTTGTTGTGCGTTGGCGTCCTGGGACCAGGCGACAAATTCCGCGTGCAGCACTTCGCGCTCGCGCAGTTGATCGTCCAGCGCCAGGCGCGGATGGGTCAGCATATCGGCCAAGCGTTCGAGCCCGTCGGCGAAGGTCGGCAGCGGCAGTTCAAAGAAGAAATCCGTGGTGCGCTCACGCGTACTGGCATTGACCTGGCCACCGTGGCGCTGCACGTAGGTCATCAGCCCTTCTTCGGTCGGAAAACGCTCAGTGCCAAGAAACAATAAGTGTTCCAGAAAGTGCGCCAGGCCGGGCCACGCCAAAGGCACGTCATGGCTGCCGGCCGCCACCCGTAACACAGCGGCGCAGCGCTTTAAACGCGGTGCATGGCGCAGGGAAACCCGCAGGCCGTTGGCCAGGGTCAGGTGAAGGTGATGAGGCTGGGCCGGCGCAGGCATGGGCACTTCCGATACGAGGGAAGTGCCTATGCTAGCAAACCCTCCAGATCAGGGCTTGTGCAGCGTGCCGTACAGTTCGGGGCGACGGTCTTGCAGGTAGTCGTTGGCGGTGCGGGCATCGAGAATCGATTGGGGTTCCAGCGTGCCGACGATCAAGGCTTCATCCAGGCCGGCCTGGGCGATTCGCTGACCATCCGGTGCGGCGATGCTGCTTTGCCCGCAATACTGAATCTCGCCTTCGTGCCCGCAGTAGTTGGCGTAGGCCACGTAGCACTGGTTCTCAAAGGCCCGCGCCCGCACGGTGACGTCGGCGACAAAGTCGAACGGCACCATATTCGCGGTGGGCACCAGGATCAGAGTGGCGCCGGCCAGGGCCAGGCGCCGGGTGTTTTCCGGGAACTCCAGGTCGTAACAGATCAGCACGCCCAGTTTCCAGCCGTTGAGTTCCACCAGCGGAAAATCATCACCCCCGGCACTGAACATCGAATGATCGAGGTCGCCAAACAGGTGCGTCTTGCGGTAGTTGCACAGGCGCTGGCCATGAGCGTCGATCAACTGCACGGCGTTATAGATCTGCCCGTCCGCGGCGCGTTCCGGGTAGCCATACAGGATCGCCAGCCCGGCACTTTGCGCCAGTTCGGCAATCGTCTGCGCCGACTCGCCATCCTGCGCTTCGGCCAATGCGCCGACGGCTTCGGTGCCGATGTTGTAGCCGGTGAGGAACATCTCCGGCAGCACCAGCACGTCGGCGCCGGACGCCTCGTGCACGAGGCGGTGCAGGCGCTTGAGGTTGCCGGCCACATCCAGCGGCAGCGGTGGGCATTGGTACAGGGCGACACGCATGGCTTGGCTCCTTAATCGGCCAGGGCAATTGGCCCGATTTCATCGAACACATCACCCGGCCCTGGGTTCTCTGCGTGAGTGTGGCCGCCGAAGTGGGTCATGATGCCCCAGACGGCGTTCAACGAGGTTTGCACCGCGCCTTCGACCCAGGCAGGTGTCCAGGATACGTCATCGCCGGCGATAAAAATCCCACGTTGCTCGGCGGGCATGTCCTTCTGCATGAAGTGCGCGTACATCCGCTGGTTGTAGCGATAGTGACCGGGCAACGCACCTTTGAAAGCCCCGAGGAAATGCGGGTCGGCTTCCCAGGACACGGTGATCGGGTCGCCGATGATGCGCGCCTTGATGTCGACTTTCGGGTAGATCTTGTTCAGCGCGTCGAGGGCCAGCTTCACGCGTTTATCGATGGGCTGCGGGAGCATTTTCAGCGCATCGCTCATCCACGAGTACGACAGGCAGATCACGCCCGGCTTGTCGTCGCCGTTGTCGAACAGGTAAGTGCCACGGGTCAGGCGATCGGTGAGGGTCATGCTCATCAGGTCGCGGCCGGTTTCCGGGTCTTTGTCTTTCCAGAACGGGCGGTCGACCATCACGAAGGTCTTCGACGATTGCATATAGCGGGTGCGGTCCAGGGCCATCCACATTTTTTGCGAGAACAGGGTTTCGTCGCATTCGATCTGGGTGGTCAGCAGCCAGCTTTGGCATGTGGTCAGCACGGCGGCGTATTCGCGGGTATCGCCGTAGTTGTCGGTCACGGCGAAACGGCCGCCGGCCGCGTGGGCAATGCGTTTGACACCGGCCCGTGGCGCGCCGCTGTGCAACGAACTCAGGCTGGTGCCCGCTGGCCAGTGGGCGCAGCGCTCCGGCACATGGCGCCAGATACCCATGGGCACCTGTGCCACGCCGCCGACCACCAGGTGTTGATGGTCGTCGCAGTTGGTCATCACCACACGGAAGATTTCCAGCATGGAGTTGGGGAAGTCCGAGTCCCAGCCGCCGGTGCCGAAGCCGACCTGGCCGAACACTTCACGGTGATGGAACGACAACTTGGCGAAGGCCTTGGAGGTGGCGACGAAGTCGTAGAAGGTGCGGTCGTCCCACAGCGGCACGAGTTTATTCCACAGCGCTTTGAGGCGCGGTACGTCGCGGTCGCGGATGGCTTGCTGGATATCGCCGAACTGCGAGCCGGCTTCCAGGGCGTCGGCCCAGGCGTCAGCCACTTCCTGGAACAGCGCAGGCAAGTCGGACAGTTTTTGTGCGTAGTGGGTCTGGCCTTCCAGGTCGATGACCGTGCTGCCGGAAGCCGGCGTCAGCGGGTTGGGGAAGGGTTTGGTGTCCAGGCCAAGCTTGTCGACATAGTGGTAGAAGGCGGTGGACGACACCGGGAAACGCATACCGCCCAGTTCGGCGATGATGCCTTCGGCCCCTTCAAATGCCTGGGAGCGCAAGCGCCCGCCCATCTTCGAGGCCTCGTACACCACGGGCTTGAGGCCCAGCTTCATCAGCTCATAGGCGGCCACCAGGCCGGCAATCCCGGCGCCGACGATCGCCACTTCGGCGCCATGGTTGGCCGCCGGAATACTGCCCAGGCCGGCGGGGTGCTCGATCCAGTCATCAAACGCGAACGGGAAATCCGGGCCGAAGATGGTGATGGGTTTCTTACCGTCGGCGGGGTGGCGATTGGTCTTGCTGATGCTGCTGGACGGAATGCTCATGGCTGACCTTACTAGCGGCTCGCGGGACGTGCCCGCTGAGTATAGGAAAAGATGGCAGCCAGTTTAGGGAGCGTAGCGTTCGTAAATAAGACGCAAAGTGTCGTCGAATTGGATTGTTTTTAGTCAAAATGACGAGGTTGGTGGTCAGATTGGTTGTCTGCGATCGAGTTTGTTACTGAGGATGATCGACGTGGTGGTTTTTTCCACGCCATCGACGCTGCCGATCTGGTCCAGCAATTGATCGAGCTGCTCCGGCGAATCGGTGCGTAGCCATGCCACGTAATCGAACTCGCCGCTCACCGCGCACAGTTGCTGAACCTGGGCCATCGCACTGAGCTTGCGCAGCACGTCCTTGCCCGAACGCGCCTGCACGGTGATACCGACATACGCCTGCAAACCGCCATCCACCACACGCTGGCCAAGGCGCACGCCATAACCGGTAATCACCTGGGTTTTCTCCAGGCGTGCCAGGCGTGACGTCACCGTAGTTCGCGCAATACCCAACTGCCTGGCCAGCATGGCCACGCTCTCGCGGGCGTTGATCTGCAACGCGGCGATCAGTTGGCGGTCGATTTCATCGAGGACAGGCAAGGGCAGCTCCGGTGCGGACGGATGGGGGGCATATGTTACAGGCTTGCGTGGTCTTTTCATCGCCGGACACATTCGGTTCAAGGGCGAGGTGGGAGAGCGGGCGACGCTGTTCTTGTTTGACCCCTGCGGCAACGCGTTGGAGTTCAAGGCGTTCAGGGATATTGGGCGGTTGTTTGCGAAGTGAGTCTGTGGATGGTTGCGCTCGCTAAAACGGCAACGTCAGACACACAAAAGCCGCGCAATGCGCGGCTTTGGAGTTGGTGGGCCCACACGGACTTGAACCGTGGACCAAAGGATTATGAGTTGCTGGGCGAGCTGATATGCCTAGAGAAAGCGTCCGTAGGTGAACGTAGGTTGGCATAGCTGGCGGGCCCGTTTTTACAAGGGTTGAGCGTATTCTTGAGAAGCTTAAGCAAGCTGAGTACTGTACTGCAGATGTACTTATCTTGCACTCGTGCTTCTGATTGAGCATATTTTATCAGCCACGTTTTGTAGCGAAGAAAGGCTAGGGCACGATCCAGCCGACTTTGCCTTCATTCTGCCGTGCATCGGGACACTTTGGGCCTCGAACCTAGTATCCTAAGGGGCTTTAGGTACGTGAAAACTCTTGTGCTAATCACATTTTTCGTGTGCAAGAAGCATTCACTAGTCAGGAACACCCCATGGTCAGCAAAGCTCGAAAACCCCTTGCTCTCGATTTGTTCAGCGGTTCGGGTGCCGTCACCCTCGGGCTTAAGCAGGCCGGGTTCAACGTCGTTGGAGCTGTTGATCTCAATCCGGGAGCCTGCGAAACCTACCGGGCCAATCACCCGGATGTGATGCTAATTGAGGAGGACATCCGCAAAGTTTCTCCAGATGCCTTCTCAAGCGTAATCCCAGGGAACCTTGATCTTCTGGTTGTATGTGCGCCTTGCCAGCCTTTTAGCAGCCAAAATCGCCGTAGAAGCCCAAGTGACGCGCGTAATGATCTCGTCAGTACTGCCATTCCCTTTATTGAGCGCTTTTCACCTTCCATCGTCTTTTTAGAAAATGTGCCAGGGTTGGAGTCTAGTGATGTTTTCGGTGGCTTCAAAAACTGGCTTGAGGATGACGGTTATAGAGTATCGAAGCCGATGCGCATCGATGCGGCAGAGTTAGGAGTCCCTCAACGACGTACTCGTATGATTCTTGTTGCCGCTAAGGGAGTGTCCCTAGACCGGGCGATTGACATAGCAAAGTCGGGAAAAAAAACCGTCAAAGACACAATCGGAGATCTTCCAACTCCCCCAATTGGGCGTCCGCCCGAGGGGCACGACCCGTTGCACTTTGCTCGCAAACACTCGGCACTCAACATACTTAGGCTTCAGCACATTCCTGAAGACGGGGGTGGTCGCGAATCACTACCACTGCATCTTCAGCTCGCATGCCATAGGAGGAGCAAAAAGTCTTCTTTCTCCGATACGTATGGGCGTATGCGGTGGAGTGATGTATCTCCGACATTGACGACGGGTTGTACGGATATAACCAGGGGTCGTTTTGCACATCCGAAAGAGCACAGGGCTATAACATTGCGTGAAGCCGCGAGGCTTCAGTCATTTCCTGATCACTATATGTTCAAGGGTAATGCTGCCCAAGTCTCTACTCAGATTGGTAACGCGGTCCCGCCTGCAATGATGAAAGCCATAGGAGTAAGCCTGAAAGCTGCCCTTTTTATACAGGGTGACTGAGCTTGTGAAAAACAAGACGCAGCACCGCCCTCGCCATCCTCGGAGGCGGCGTCAGTGCGAATGAAGCGCGCTCGCATGAAGTGTGCAGGGCATGAACAGGCCGTTCGTAAACTCCTTTTTGCAATTGGCTTTCGCTATAGGATTAACTACAAACCAAAGAGCTTGGCTATAGGAGGAGCGAACATAGATATTGCATTCCAGAGGATCAAGCTCGCTGTATTGATTGATGGATGCTTTTGGCGCGGTTGTCCTGAGCACTGTACGATCCCTAAGGCGAACAGCGAGTGGTGGGCTGAGAAGCTTGAAGGCAATCGTATCGGGATGAGCGAGTAACCGGGGCACTGAAAGCGGAGGGGTGGACGGTGCTTCTTTTCTGGACTCATGATTTGCCAGGGGATATTGCGGAAGCGATCCAGTGCGCTATGAAACAACTCAAAAACTAAAGAGCTAGCTACGTTTAAGCCTCAGGAGTAATCATGACCCAGCTCAAGGTTAGAGCTAGAGCCGTCGACATGCTCGGTCGACAGCAAATTGCAGGTATCCCAACTGCGATTCACGAGCTTTTCAAAAATGCGCATGACGCTTACGCGGAGAGAGTAGAGGTCGATTTTTTCCGGCGTACCCGGGTTCTCGTCTTGCGCGACGATGGATACGGAATGACCCGGAGCGATTTGGAAAATCGGTGGCTTACCCTCGGTACTGAATCAAGAGTGAATGCCAACCGAGACGAAATCGAGGAAGAAACTGAAGAGGAAACTGAAGAGGAAGTTTGGAGGAAGTGGCGAGGCCCCAAAAAACTTCCCAAGCGGGTAATCATGGGCGAGAAAGGTATTGGCCGCCTCGCAATTGCTGTCATTGCCCCCATCACCATTTTAATGACTCGCGCAAGCCGTCCTGACGGCCTCCATAACCTTGTTGTGGCTCTGATTCATTGGGGGATATTTGAGCAGCCGGGAATAGACATCGGCGCTATTGATATTCCGATAGAGGAATTTTCAGGCGGCATTCTTCCTACAAAAAATGATATAGCTAAACTGATAGATAAAGTCAGTGAGAACCTGAAGTCTTTAAAAAACAGAATTGACCCTGATGTATTTATACAGTTACACCAAAATTTGGATTTGGCTAGAACTATAGGGCCAGACAAAATAGATGAAAACCTGAATCAGGGCCGAGATCAGCCGCTTACTCTTACTGGTGAGGGGTACGGCACCCATTTTATTGTTTTACCAGTTGCTCCTGAGCTAGATGACGATATTGATGGAGGCGCGGACAAGGAGGCGTCAAAGCTAGAGCGAAATCTTCTCGGTTTTTCCAATCTTATGAGTGGTGATGAGCCTGTAATTAAAACTGAGTTTCGTGATCATCACCTTTCTGAGGTTGAGGAATTAATCGGACCGTCTGTTTTTTTTACTGAAGATGATTTTACGAAGACGGACCATTTGTTTGAGGGCGACTTTGATGAAAATGGTCAGTTTATCGGCGATGTGATGATCTATGGAAAGCCTCGAAAATTCGTTTGTAATTGGAATGACGGGCGAGGTCGTCGACCTCGTTGTGGAAGCTTTTCAATTCGTTACGGCTACATACAAGGTAATCCGAAGGAATCTAGTCTAAATTCTCAGGATTGGACCGAGATGAGTTCCAAGCTAGAGCGACTTGGTGGTGTCTATATTTATCGGGATGGTATTAGAGTGTTGCCGTATGGGAATACGGATTATGACTTTTTAGAAATTGAAAAGCGAAGAACTAAGTCTGCGGGAGATTGGTTTTTTTCTTATCGTAGAGGTTTTGGCTATATATCTATTGGTCATGAGAATAATACATCTCTTACGGAAAAAGCAGGGCGTGAGGGGTTTCGAGAGAATCAAGCGTATCGTGATTTTAGATCGGTTTTAATCAATTTTTTTCAACAGTTAGCGCTCGAATTTTTTCGAGAAACTTCACCTCAGGGAGACTACTGGGAGGTGAAGAAGGAAATAAGTGCGCAAGCTGAGCTTTTGAAAAAGCAGAAGAAAAAAGCCGATGGTAGACGTACTGTTTTCGAAAAGGAATTGGAAGACTTTTCAAGTGAGTATGAAAGTGATTTCTATGAGCTTGAAGCTGAGCGTATATCTAGAAGTCTAGCGGAACGTCTAGATTTGCTTTTGGAAGAGAGGGACCAAGGGCAGCTTGCTGTTAAGTTAAGACTTTTGGAACTCGATGTGCGAAGTCAGTTTAGAACTCTGTATAATAAGTCTATTATTATGCGACCTAGGGGGCTGTCTTTACCCAAAAGGTTGGAAAAAGAATGGGCCGCTTATGAGCGCATGAGCTTAGAAGTCAGAGAAACCGTACTGGATCCATTGCGTCTAGAAATTGACGAAAAACTTCAAAAGGCAGCGCACGGCAATCTAGCGGAAGCCCAGCGTCGAGAAATAGCCATTCAGAGTATTGAGCGAGAACGAGACTCTACAGTTAAAGAACTTGTAGGTCTGCGCCGTGAGGCGTTTCAGGCATCTGATAAGATGCAACAGTCCTTGAAACAAGTGCTGCAATCTGAGTTTTCAGACCTCCGCGCAAACATTGAAACTCTTGTTGCCGAGTTCACTCAGCGTTCGGCGGAAAAACCAGAAGAACTTGACCATGTACGCCACGAAATAGAACAACAGATTGGGAACCTTAGAAAGCAGGAGTCCGAACTCTTTGATTCGTTTAGGCGCCAGATGATTGAACTGTCTGAAGGGATCGAAGAACGTGAGACTTTAGATGACCGCTTTGCTGCATTAGAAAGCCGAAATCAGTTGCTGGAAGAACAACTGGATTTTTATTCGGACTTCGCTCAGATGGGAATGTCTGTTGGTATTCTTCAGCACGAATTTGAGCGAGCGGCTCGGGGCATCAGAGTCGCAATGGCTGACTTTAAACCATGGGCAGATCGTAATCCCCCGTTATTCAAGATTTATAAAAATCTTCGTGAGCATATAGAGCACCTTGATGGCTACCTAAAGGTACTGGATCCTCTAGGTCGAAGAATGCATCGCTCAACTGTAGAGCTTTCCGGGGACGAGATACTGAATGTTATTCGTAGAGTTTTCAACGAGTCGCTAAAAGATGGCGAAGTTGAGCTGATAGCTACTAATGCATTTCGTGATAAAAAAGTGAAATGTAGGTCATCTGCGTTGCTTGGGGCATTCATAAATGTTGTCGATAACGCTATTTATTGGGTGGCTAGCCGCTCTGAAAATTTGCGAAAGATAATTTTAGATGCTGATGATGATGGCTTTTTAATTTCAAACACAGGACCAGGGGTTGAGGAGAGAATGCGAGATCAGATATTTGATTTCGGTACGAGTAAAAAGCCTGGTGGACGGGGTATGGGGCTTGCGATTAGTAGGGAAACCCTTCTCCGAGAGAACTTTACGATTGAGCTTGAAAAGACTGGTTTGGACGTGAATCCGGTATTCAGGATTAAGCCGATGGATAAGCAGGGAGAAGTATGATGCAAGCTGAAGTACTTGGAGAAGCAGCCCCGGCAGTTAATCCGCAAGAAGACTGGTTTAAACACTGTTTGTCCTCTGCGAGAAAATTTTTAAAAAATGCTGTTGTGATTGATAATGAACCGTTCGTTGAGAGCAAACGTAAAGTTTCAATTGACGAGTTTCGCATAGTGGCTCCAGATGACGGAATGGGCGACACAACCATTTTTGAAGCAGTAGTTCCAGTTGAGTTGGTGGCGGAAGAGCAAGAATATACTATTGATCCGCACAGGCTAGATGTTCGGAAAGTATCTGACGCATTTGCAGAGGAAGGTTTAAATTGTGCCTTTGTTTTACCTGATGATAATGACTTTAATGAAGAGATAGTTGTTAAGCGAGTTCTTAATGCTGCACTTATTTCTGATATCGTAGTCATTGACTGGTATTTGTACGGTGACTCTCCAAATCTTACTAGAAGGATTTTGAAAGAGATCGCGTTAAGTGATGTTGCAGAAAATGGCCGTCTGCGTTTCATTTGTATATATACAGGTCAGCCTGTAGTTGATCAGGTGTATATGGATGTTAGAGAGTCTCTTGGCGGGGGCGGCATATATGTTGAAGTGGTCGACGAAGGTGTGTTTTTTTCTAAAGAGCAAAGCTATCTCGTTACAGTCATAAATAAAGCCGCCGTACTTCCTTCTGATCTGCCAAGTAATCTGGTTTGCTCTTTTACTCGGTTTGCAGACGGCTTAATGCCGTCTTTTGCTCTTGCAGCTGTAGGGGCTATTAGAAAAAACATACATCATATGGTCACCCGTTTTGATAAAGGGCTTGATTCTGCATATGTGGCAAATCGTTTGATTACAAATCCGCCTGAAGATGTAGCTGAGTTGATGCGGGAGCTTTTAGTCTCTGAGTGTGATAATGCAGTAGGCCTTGAATCCGTTGCAGATCAGTACCTTGATAAGGAGGCAGTGGAGAAGTGGCTAAATATAAAAGAAGGTGAGATTGTTTCGCAAGCTTACGGAAAAAAGCAAGTTGATAAAACGTTACTTTATCTTTTGCTGAAAAACGGTATTGATGATAAGGGTGCGCGAACCGATGCAGGCGATTTGATCAGTCTGCCTGGGGAGCACCGGAATAAAGTTTCAATCTCTCTTGCCGGGGATGAAGAGAAGTCTAAAGAGGCGGAGCTTTCATTTTCTCGGCTCGTAGTTTTCAAACGAGAGGCTTTTGGAGACACCAAGCTCATAGGCACTGAGGGCTGGCTACCTTCCTTGACGACGGGTACTCTACTTAGGATGCAAGATGGTGAGGCTAGGCGGTATTTTATATGCCTTACACCTGCGTGCGATACGCTGAGACTGTTGAAAGAAACTCCCTTTGTTTTTCTCGAAGCTGTGATTGATGATAGTCGTTATAGCTTAATTCTTAAAGAGGAAGAAGGTAACAGTCGAGGGCTGTATTTTCGGGAAAAGCACCCAACGCTTATGACTTATTCTTTTCTGCCTACAGGTAACTCTCAGCGGGTGAGAGGAGAACAGCATAAGCCTGAAGGTGGTAAAACTTTCTTCACGTTCTCTTCGACAAGTAACCAGCAAAGATTTACATGGTTGGGTGAGGTTCGCTATGCGAGGGCTGCAAGTGAAATGGCCAAGCTTGCAGGTAATTGGATGAGGATAGGGATAAATGATTCAGAGTATTTACGATTAATTGAGTGCGGGAAATTCTAGTGCTTGAACTAGGAGGCCTCGTTCGTTAATGCCCTAGGGGGGGGGCTGGTAAGGTTATTTACTGACTTATAGGGATCTCGAGCCGTGGTTGGGTATGTTCTTTCCATCGGCTCGGGCAAGCTGTATTTGAGTTCGCACAGCGTGGTACTCAATACTCCAACGTTCAAGGCTGGCGCGGGCTTCGTTGTACTTTCAAATCAACCCGCTTAAGGCTTCGATCCTCTCTCTCACTCTGAGGCCGCAGGGCACTTGGTGCCGGGTATGTTACGAGGTGATCTTCCACCGACTCAAGCTAGCGTCTTGGAGTTCAGCAACAATTTCGGTATGGCTGTAGATGTAGTCCGAAAGCTGCTTTATTTCCATGGCTGAAATCTCCTGGCTGCCTCCCTCATTCAGTTTTTTAGCTAGCTGGTTCAGGTTTCTCCCGATGGCTCTGAGCTGACCTGATGAATCCCAAAGCGCCTTAGTAATCTCCATGGTGAATTGGGGCTGATTGGTCAAACTAGCTCGTACGCAATTGATTACCCACCGTTGTGCTGAGCAGCCCTCGGCTTCTGAACGTGTCACGATCTCATGGTGTTCACTTGGCGTTAATCGAACCTCAAGCCGTTGTTTCGGACCTTCGTCGGGATCGCCTGCGATTTGCCCTGATATCCAATTTTGAACGCCTGTGGGCATTTCATCTTGGATGACGTAGCGCATTAGCGCCCGGATCATGCCGTGCTGGGAGCTTCCTTTTTTCTCGCAGTGCGCCTCCCAATCTGATTTCAGGTCAGCCGGTATGCGTACACGGTAAACGGCGCTATCCCTCGTGGCGCCGATGCTAGGTTTGCGCGGCATTTACATTTTTCCTTCGGCATTAAAAACTGACCATATCAGTAGTGAACCACAATTTGCCGGCGAACGCCTATCCTGCACTAGTACTGCATCGTCTTCAAAATTTGTTCATGAACAAGGTTTTGTGAGAGAGGCTTGGTCACGGATTCAACTCGAGTATCTTTTGGGATTGGCCTTTGCTGCGGTAATAGGTGTGGCATTCAGCACGTTCATGGAGGCGGATGGCCCTCTCCAGTGTTCGGGCCGCAGTGTTTAATTGACGAGGTGCTACCGGGGTATTTTTCCGGTGCTTTGCCTATCCTGCACTAGATCTCCTTGCGACCGAATCCTTGTTCATGAACAACCTTTGGGCGCCTATTAACCGGCGATCTGCCTATCCTGCATTAGTGCTCCACGGGATTTAGTACTTGTTCATGAACAAGCTTTTTCTGGTTCGATGCGCGCACGCCTGCAATGAACATATGGGCATCTGTGGATCTCATTTCACTGAGCGTGTTCTAGCCGCGAGGTCGCTACAAATTCTTCCAGATCAATCTCGCCGCTTATGTAACGCTCGCCGAGGCGCTTCATACCGTCAGTGATTTCAAATGCAGACAGGTTTGTTGAGGCGTTGGCAAAGGCTACGGCTTCCCTTCGCTTGCTCCGCTCAGCCTCCGAGAGTTGGTATACCTTGGGATGGTCAATTCCAGCTGACAGTTCGATGTTGTTTTGATGTTGATCGGTTTTTTGGTCTTCCGAACTCATAGCGGTTCCTGATGGTTTTTTGAGAATTCTTGATCATGTAAAGGATAGCGGTTTGAGGCAGTCTCAGCAGTTAGTGATCTTGGTTGGCCCCCACACGAACGCGAAGCTCACGTCTGCGAAAGTACCAAGGTTTTTGCTGGATGTGGCGTCAAGGGCGGCACCGGAGGCCGCATGCGGAGCGGAGCCGAAGGCGAGCACCGAACGGGTGAGGATGACGGGCGTAGCCGTACCCTTGACTCCACAGGAAGCGCTCAGCCTATCGCTAGGGGTAGGTCAAGGGCTCCGCCCGCCGTGCCTGCCCCGCAGCCAGTCCGGCAAGTTCGGACACGGGATGCAACCGAAGGGGTTGCCCAAGCGGAGCGCGGAGCTTTAAGACCGGTGTTCAAACATTTCCATCGTTTGGATTACTGACCGGTGCAAGCGTCTTCTCCGGTGCCTTACTGGGGAGAACCTCGGTTAGACTAGTGGTTCTTCAAGGAAGCTTTTCAAAGGAGTGAATCGGTGCAAACCAACCAAACCGTCAGTTGCCCACATTGCATGAACAACGTTCCATGGGGCGCCTCAGTTTGTAGAGGCTGTCATGCTGAAATTTCCTATGGCACCCCTCGGGCAAGTATCGTCGTTTTCATTATCGTTTCGGTGGCAGCAGGCTGGTATGCGGCGAAGCTCGTTCACGATCACCTGTCTACCAATTCGACAGTGTTGTGGGTTGTTTTCGGGATTGTCTTCGCACTGGTAGGCGTTCTGTCCATAAAGATCTGTAAGCGCCTTTACACCGGCAGGACCTGGTTTCGACGGATCTACCGAACCAAGTGACCATCCGTCCCGGGATTGGTTTGCACGTATGAGTCATCAAGACAAGAACGCTGAAATTGTCTTGTTTTTGCGATTAGTTCATTAGATTCATAGTGTTAACGTTCTTCCATATCCCATCCCCCCGCCCTTCCCGCAAGCGGGAAGGGAGCGAGTCGCCCTCTGTCGTCAAGGGTGCAGGGGAGGCCTCCGGCCTTGATCCCCTACACCCATGCCGTGAGCGTTGGTCGCTTCTGCCGCGTCAAGGGGCCGAGTCCTCGTCGCTACGCTCCTGCGGGCCGCACCAACCCCTTGACCCGTCATCCGCTTGCTGAAAGTACTCAGAAAAAGACCCCGTTGAAACGAGGTCTGATCAGTCGTGAGTCACGGGCTACTGATTTACTTTGCCTCCAGTAGCACTTCCCCAGTTTTTGCCCATGTTCTGCATGACGTGCTGTCGGTACGCTGGATTCCAGGCTGTATTCCCAGCCGCGAGGTGGTTCAATCGTCCAGCTGTGACCATCTGGCCCGACTGCATGTCACGGCGCGTTGACTGTCTGTTGAGACCCTTGGTGATTGGTGCCATGGCGCCGTTTGCGATTCCGCGCAAGGTCAGTGCCGCACTCGATATACCTCCCGCAAGGCCTCCTGCAACGCCATGGGCTTGATACATCATGTAGAGCACGACGATGGTTGTAACCAGTAGCTCCAGGAACGTTGCGATTGGGTAATCGGCTGGGTTTGCCAATATGCTGGCAGCTATCGAGGAAAAGTATTTGATCCCAAAGCTGAGAACCGTACTAACCAGTGCCGTTTGCATGATGTAAGTGATGACCTGGGCAAACCAGCTATCGAACCACTTGGACGTGAACTGTCCAAACAGCAGCATCATGATGAAGACTGGCCCGATTCCGAGCATGATCGACAGCATGCCTTTTGCGACAATAATCATAGCTCCTGCCGGAACTGCGATGAGCAGCGTAGCGGCATAGACGATCAGGGCGTTCAGCCCATCCCACATAATCATTCCGATTTCGTAGGAGTGGCGTTGCCCCATTTTCGACAACATGTCTGCACCTATCTGCCAGCCGTCCGACATTGCCTTGTCAATGACTTGGAAAACCGAGTCTGAGATTGATGGATCACTCGTCGCTGTAAAGGCGGCCGTGACTCCTGTTTCAAGCCCCCTCAATGCCTCTACTACCCACGACATGTAGGTGTCGGCTTGCATGGCCAACCCGCTGATGAGCAGGAATTTTCCGCATGTTTTGAGAAAATGAGAGGCAGACTGCTCAATCGTTCCCGTGATCATCATGTAGCCGACCATCGTCAAATATAGCGTTCCGCCTATCGTCACGGTGAGCGTGAAATCCTCAATCACTCGACTCGAAGTGATGCTGATGAACGTATGGAGGGTTTGATCCATTGACCCTCCTATCCATTCAAATATTCCTGTTTTGGTCGCCATTCTATTTTCCCTGAGAAGAGAAATTCATGGGTTCACGCTGCTTGTACTCACGATTCTCAAGCACCAATGCGTTTGCGGCAGTTTTCGCGTTGACGCAGTTCGGGGTCAGAGCAAGCTCGCCAGGATTTGCCTTACACCTTTCCAGAACCTTAAGTCTTTCAGGCGCGTTTGCTTTGTACCAATCAACCGTCTGCACGGGCTCTTGTTTGCCACAGCCTGAGAGGGTGGCGGTTACGATCATTAGGACCGCGGGTGTAGTCAGGAGGGATTTCATTTTTCGTCCTTGGATTGAATGACGTTGAGGGTCCGTTCAGCGTGGATTGGTTTCGTGTGGGCGTGCGCGCGGTAGCCTAACTCAGTGGATTCGATAATTTGAAGCGCGGCGATGGTGCGTAGAACGCTTTCCCTTGTGCCTGCCCAGCTTCCGGCAAGTCGATCAAGAGTGTTATGCAGGACGGCAACTGAGGCACCTAGGCTCCCAGCTGCCAAGATGACGCCCAGTAGAGGAGGCATAGGTACTGATTGTCTAGGAAGGGTTATGCCAAGCCAGTCGATGAGCGCCATCGAGATAGGTACCAGTGCGAGGACTGCCGCCATGATGTCGCGCTTTAGCAGCATTGGTGCGCGTCGGGAGAGTTCGCGCATAAACCCCATGCTATCAGCGCAGATCCAAAATCTACGGATGGATATGATCAAGAATGCGCTCAGGACGAGCATGGGTAAGTAAACATATGAAATCATGGTGTTCCTCCTCGGATTATGGGGGAACGCAGAGCTGTCTCTCCAGCCGTCCGGCGACTCTTTTTATCGAGCTACTGTTCCCGCCAGTCAGGGCTTGTTTAAGGCCCGTATCCAGTACGCCTTTGCGGCGCTCTTGGGATGTGGTCTATACGGCGCGTCTTTCCGCTGCTTGTCCGGTGGCTCTTTCTATCGAGCTACTATTCCCACCTGTCAGGGACTTTCTTTTCAGCCCCAGCACCCAGTACGCAGAAGCATTCTTAGGGTATAAATTAGCTGCGCTCAGTATTTGATTGCTTCATTTATGTAATCAAGACCAAAACTTTCGATCAATCATAATCTGGTCAGAAATATAAGGGATATTTGCAAGCTCATCTAAAGCCATTTCTACTGTCCTAAACCAGTATGGGCGGTTTTCTTCGTCGATGACGGTGTGGTCGATTACCCCGTCCGATACGCTTAGCGCAAAGCCGTTCTTGTAGTGTGCTCGTAGGATAACTTGTATGTCGCCTGTTCTGTCCAAGCTGTCGCAATAGCTTTCCAGTTGTCTAAAATGAAGTGGCATTATTTTATCCTTTCAATACTGTTGATTTGATGCGCGGTTTTCTGATGATGTTGGCGCGTCACTGAAGGTGTGTTTTGTTGCGTGTTTGTCGTTTCAAAGCATTCATGCTTTCTTTTTTATTATCAGTACGGATCCACAATGGTTTGTCGCTGTTGTAAGGTTCGATTGGATCTTCAACTTTAGGCTTCGGCCTGCTCGGCTTTGCAAGCGCGCAAAAATTACCTTTCAAATAATTTTTCTTTAGTCCATAAAACCACCTTTGAGGTGTTGTGATAATTATCCCAGATTTCAGTGCTTCAGATAGTTCATCAAGAAGCATTTGGTGATCCTGTCTCGGAACGTCGTTTAAGAGCTGAACAATCCATGCGCTATCACCAGCTTTTAGACGCTTGGGGAAACGAAGATCATCATCTGCTGTTTGTTGTAGTTCTTTTTTTGGTTCCGTTGGTAGTTCTTGGCATGTCATCGCTGTGTCATGCCCCCCGTGACACGTTGCTGACCGGGGCAGGGGTGTCACAGCTGTCATCCCCCCTATGACATCTCTGTCAGTTGGGGCTAAGGCTTGCGCGGAAGTAAGGTTTATGAAGTACCTATTCGTCGTCTGACCACCATCGCGGCGGTATTTTTTTTGGATGGTTAATAGGCCCGCTCGCTCAAACTCTTTAATGTGACGTTGTACTGTTCTGGAAGAAATACCGCAAAAGCTTGCGAGAGTTTTCACGCCTGGCCAACCTTTACCCTTTTCGCTTGCATGTTTGGCTAATGCCATCATTACAAGCTTGGCGGTCGTAGACTCAAATTCGTGCGTCCAGACCCAGTCATAGGCTTTGTAGCTCATTGCAAATTTCCCAGAGGACTCACCTCAATATTCAAGTTAAGGGCGTCATTGATCTGCATTGTCCTAAAATATACGCGGCGGCCGATCCTGATCATTGCCGGTTTGAGTTTTCGGGAAATATCGGTGTCTGAATATAGAGAGACCCTTACTCCATCAGGCGAGCGCCCTAGTAGAATGGCAATGTCCGGGATGCTCATCAAAGGGCCAAAACGGTTCAGTAGATACTCTTCAGTTGTCATGTGTAAGTTCGCCATGGTGGGAGAAATTCAGCGAATTTTTACGCGGTGATTTGCTGGTGTCAAACCAAGTGGTGACGCGTATCGACCAGTTGGTAGTTGTGCTGTCGCCATATTGCTACCAAGATTATATATGCTGGTTTTCTTGAGGTTGGCTAGGCCCTTGTAATTCAAGGGCTCGTATCGATGTCTAGGTTATTTTTGAAATAAATGTAAATTTTTGTGTTTTTTTTGATGATTTAGCTTCAAGGGTTACTGTTATCTTGAGATTTTATCCAGCTTCTCAACTAGGTCTTCAGCCCGAAGGTGCGTATATCGCTTGAGCATCTGCATCGACTTGTGACCACTGATGGCCGAAACCTCTTGGTCAGAAAGCCCGCCTTCGACAAGCCGACTCACAGCCTCATGGCGCAGATCGTGAAACCTGAAGTCAGGTAGATCGAGCTTCTTCTTCAGCTGACCCCAAATTTTGGTGAAGGTATACGGCCGACGCTTCCCGTCCTTACCTGGCTCACCAAAAAACACCAGATTGCAGTCGATTGGGCGCACCGGATTATCCATCGCAGCTTTGAATACTTCAGTGGCGCGCTTGCTCAGTGGAACGGTTCGGGGGCCGTCGTTCTTCGTGTCTGAGAGACGTATAACACGCTTTGCCAGATCCACTTGAGGTCGTCGTAGGGATGAGATCTCAGACGAGCGCATACCCGTTTCCAGAGCGATGCAAACAATCCAGCCCAACATAGGGTTGCTGTGTCGATTCACTGCCGCGAGCAGAAGACGTTCTTCCTCCGGCGATAACCTTCGGTCGCGACCATCCCCAGGGCTTGGCTTACGGATGTTCAGCACTGGGTTGAACGTCAGACCCAAACCCCACTCCTGAATCGCTACCGTGTACAGGTGGCTCAATAGGGCCAGTTCGAGACGCACGGTGTTGTTGCTGATGGTCCCACCACGGCTGGGTTCGTTTAGGCGCTTGTCACGATAACCAGCGATGATTTCAGCGGAGAGGGCAGCCATCGAGTATTTGCCCAGGTGCTCGATCAGCTTCTTGGCTTTCGAGGTTTCACCACGCTGAGTCGTGGGCTTCTTGGTGGGGGTTATGTCGCTCAGATAGCGCTTGAGTGCAGCCTCTAGCGTCATTTTCTCCGAGCCGCTACGCCGGATGTACACGCCACGCACCATTTCTTCTTCGGTACGCCTCGACCAGTCCTCCGCATCACGCTTTGTGCGGAAGGTTTTGGCGACAGTGGGCCAGCCATTTTTACGAATGAGCGCCTTCCAGGTGCCGGAAGGGGTTTTGACGAGAGTAGCCATGAGAGGGGGCTCCTAGGCGGCTGGCGAACCAGCACTGTACCTAAATTGTACCCTTGGACCATAGGACTGTATCTGTGATGGTTCCGCCAGAAACGCTAAAGCCGCGCAATGCGCGGCTTTGGAGTTGGTGGGCCCACACGGACTTGAACCGTGGACCAAAGGATTATGAGTCCTCTGCTCTGACCAACTGAGCTATAGGCCCTTAACAGGTCGCGGATTATAGCGATGGTTTCTCCACTGTGCTATCCGAAAAATCCTGAACCTTCATACGAAGAAACGTCGCGGCAAAAAGCTCCGGTGGCAGGGGCAGGCTGACGATGTAGCCTTGCATCTGTTCGCAGCCTTCGGCGGCGAGGAAGGTTTGTTGTGCGGGGGTCTCCACGCCTTCGGCAATGATGGTGAATTGCATGCTGTGGCCCAGGGCAATGATGGCGCGCACGATCGCCACGTCGTGGGGGTCGTCGGGCAGGCCACGGATGAAGGATTGGTCGATTTTCAGGAAGTCCAGTGGCAGGCGCTTGAGGTAGCTGAGGGATGAATAGCCGGTGCCGAAATCATCGATCGCCAGTTGTACGCCAAGGTGTTTGAGCTGGTGCAGCACGTCCAGCGCTTCTTCGGCCTGGCTCATGATGAAGTTTTCGGTGATCTCCAGTTGCAGGCAGCCCGGTTCGAGACGGTAATCGCGCAGTAACTGTTCGATGCGTGACAGCAGGTTGGGCTGGCGCAGTTGTGCGCCGGCGAGGTTGACTGACAGCGGGCCGAAGCGCTCGAAGGCGGTTTGCCAGGCGTGCATTTGTTGGCAGGCCTGTTCCAGGACCCAATCGCCGATTTGCAGGATCATGCCGTTCTCTTCGGCCAGGGCGATGAAGTGTTCGGGCGACACGTCGCCGAAGGTCGGGTGGCGCCAGCGGATCAGGGCTTCGGCGCCGATCAGTTGTTGGGTCTCCAGGCTCAGTTTGGGCTGGTAATACAGGCTCAGCTCATCGCGCTCGATCGCCCGGCGCAGTTCGTGCTCCAGCGCCACGCGTTCTTTGGCCTGGGCGGTCAGGTCGCGGGTGTAGCCTTCCACGCGGTTGCGACCCTTGGCTTTGGAACGGTACATCGCGGCGTCGGCGTTTTTGACCAGGGTGGCGACGTCCGTGCCGTCCTGGGGGTACAGGCTGGTACCGATGCTGGCGCTGATAAAAAACTCGTGTTCGCCCGCCTGGAATGGCGGGGTGAAGCAGGCCAGCAGTTTATTGGCCAGGTACTGGGCGTCGCTGGCTTGCTGCAGGCCGGGCAGGAGGATGATGAATTCGTCGCCGCCCAGGCGGGCGACGGTGTCGATGTCGCGCAGTTGCTCCTTGAGGCGCACGGCGATGTTCTGGAGCAGCAGATCGCCAATCGGGTGGCCGAGGCTGTCGTTGATGTGTTTGAAGCGGTCCAGGTCGAGGAACAGCACGGCGCCCTGGTGGCCGCTCTCCTGTTGATTGGTGAGCGCGGCCTGTAGCCGATTTTCAAACAGCGTTCGGTTGGGCAGTCCGGTCAGCGGGTCGTGATGGGCCTGGTAGTCGAGGCGCGCTTGGGCGTGTTTCAGGCTGGAGATGTCGGCAAACACCGCGACGAAGTGCGTGATCGCCTGGTCGCGGTTGCGCACGGCGCTGATGGTCAGCCAACTGGGGTAGACCTCGCCGTTCTTGCGGCGGTTGGCGATCTCGCCTTGCCAATGCCCATAGGTGGTCAACTGGTGCCACATCGCGGCATAGAACGCGCTGTCATGCAGGCCGGAGGCGAGCAGGCGCGGGGTGTGGCCGAGGGCCTCGGCTTCGCTGTAGCCGGTGATTTCGCTGAAGGCGCGGTTAACGGCGCTGATGTTTTGTCGGGTGTCGGTGATCAACACGCCTTCGGCGGTGCTTTCGAAGACGGTGGCGGCCTGTTGCAGTTTTTCCTGCATCTGTTGGCGTTCGGTGATGTCCCGGGCGATGGTCAGCATGCAATCGTCATTGCCGATGGGCAGCGGGCTGCTGGACACCTCGCAGAGCCGAATCTGCCCGTCGCTGCGGCGGATATGGCAGATGAAATCGCGGACAGACCCGTCGCGTTGCAGCAGCTCCAGCATGTGTTTGCGTTCGTTGAGGTCTACCCAGATGCCCAGGTCCAAGGTCGACTGGTCAAGGGAGGTTGCGGCGGGGAAGCCGGTAATGCGGCTGAACCCCTCGTTGACCTCAATCAGCAGACCGTCGCTCTGACGGCTCAGCAGCAAACCGTCGGGCGAGGCGTGGAAGGCCTTGGCGAATTTTTCTTCAGACGTTTGCAACTGTTGCTGGGTTTCCTTGAGCTCGGTGATGTCGCGCACCACCACTACCAAGGCTTCGGTCGTGTCGAGCTGGAATGGCTCGGCGGAAATCAGCCCGGTAAAGGCTTGGCCGTTGCTGCGCAGGAAGGGCATTTCCAGGTTGCGAATGCTGGTGGACTGCACCCGTTTCAACAGCTCCAGGCCGATGCCCGGGATACCCCAGATATTCAGCGTAGTAGCGGTTTTACCGATCACGTCCTCGGCCTTCAGGCCTACTTGATCCTCAAACGCTTTGTTGACCTCCAGCAGGCAGCCATCGGACATCCGTGCGATCACCAGGATGTCGGGGCACTGCTGGAACACCGAGGCAAACTTTTGCTCGGATAACTGCAACGCCTCTTCCGTGCGCTTGGCTTCGCTGATATCGATCATCAAACCGCGCAGCACCGGTTCATGGCCGTGTTCGATCAGGCTGACAATGTCGCGTACCCACAGGCACCGGCCGTCGGCGGTGATCACTCGGTAATCGACGCTGTGATCGCGGTTAGCGCGGGTTTCGCGGTAGCAATAGGCTTCTGTGCGCGTCAGGTCGGCGGGGTGAATGATGTTGCGCCAGAAGCCTGGAATCAGCCAATGGGCGCTAGGGTAGCCGAGTAATTCTTCGGCATGCGGCGACACGTAGCTGTAGGTGAAATCGGCAATGCTGGCCTCCCAGGCAATGGCGGACAAGCTTTCCACCAGGCCGCGATAGTGATATTCGCTGCTGCGCAATTCCTGCTCGAGGGCGACACGCCGGGAAATTTCTGAACTGAGCCGACGATTGATCCTAATCACGATGACCAATACGGTGCTCAGCAGCAGTATCGTGGGCAGGCCATACGTCAGCAGATCCGTCCAGAACGTGTGGTGATCGGTGAGGCTGCCGCCCCAGTGTTGCTGGATCGCTTGCGTTTCTTCCGGGCTGAGGTCGGCAAGGACCTTGTCCAAAATCCCCACCAGCATTTTGTTGTCACGAGGCACGCCCATTGCGAGTTGGTAGCGGTAGGGCGTTTCACCGCTGACGTACAAGCCATCGAGCTTGAGCTGGCGCAGGCTCCACACGATCGAGGCCAGGTCGCCGACCACCGCGTCCACTTCATCAGTGGCCAGCGCTTGCAGGGTCGAGCTCACATTCGGCATGGCCACCAGGTTGAGGTCGGGGTGGTGGGTGCGCAGCAATTCATGGGGCGCGTAGTTTTCCACCACGGCAATCTTGAGCCCGTAGAGGTCCTTCAGGTTGCGCGGTTGCGCACCGCCTTCATGGGCGAGGATGACGATGGGGAAATCCAGGTATGGCCGCGTGAACGCCATATAGGCCTGGCGCTCGGGGGTGGACATGATGCCCGGCAGCAGGTCGAGCTGGTTGTTGCGGGCCTGCTCGAGTACAGCGCTCCAGTTTATCGGCTCGATCAGCTTGATCCTGACGCCCAGGCGGTCCTGGACCAGGCGCACGTAATCCGCCGCCAAGCCTTGGTAGCGGCCATTCTCGTCGCGGTATTCGAAGGGTGGCCAGGAGGCATCCACCCCCAGGCGCAGCTCCTGATGGTCCGCCAACCAGCCCCGCTCATCCTCCGTGAGAGTCAAGGCGCCAGCCGTTGCGGTCCAGGTCAGCAGCGACAGCAACAGCACAGTCGGCAATCTGGGCATAACGGTCTCGTTATGGCACGGGGAATGTTTCGAGTGTAGACGGGCATTGCGGGGGTGGGGAGTTGCGCGGCGGTGAATCTATAGAAAGTAATCGGTAGAAAGCAAAACCCCCGGCCTGGGCCGGGGGTTTTGGGATCACTCGTCGAGGAAGGAGCGCAGATGCTCGCTTCGCGTCGGGTGGCGCAACTTGCGCAGCGCCTTGGCTTCGATCTGACGAATCCGCTCGCGGGTCACGTCAAACTGTTTACCGACTTCCTCAAGGGTGTGGTCGGTATTCATGTCGATGCCAAAACGCATGCGCAGTACCTTGGCTTCACGGGCAGTGAGGCCGGACAGTACGTCGCGAGTCGCTTCTTTAAGGCTCTCAACGGTGGCGACATCGATTGGCGACTGCATTGTCGAGTCTTCGATGAAGTCACCCAGGTGGGAGTCTTCGTCATCACCGATCGGGGTTTCCATGGAGATCGGCTCTTTAGCGATCTTCAATACCTTGCGGATTTTATCCTCAGGCATTTCCATGCGTTCGCCCAGCTCTTCCGGGGTCGGTTCGCGACCCATTTCCTGCAACATCTGCCGGGAAATACGGTTGAGCTTGTTGATGGTCTCGATCATGTGCACCGGAATACGGATGGTGCGGGCCTGGTCGGCGATCGAGCGAGTGATCGCCTGACGAATCCACCAGGTGGCATAGGTCGAGAACTTGTAGCCGCGACGGTATTCGAACTTATCCACAGCCTTCATCAAGCCGATGTTGCCTTCCTGGATCAGATCGAGGAATTGCAGGCCACGGTTGGTGTACTTCTTGGCGATGGAGATCACCAGACGCAAGTTCGCTTCAACCATCTCTTTCTTCGCGCGGCGGGCCTTGGCCTCACCGATCGACATGCGACGGTTGATGTCCTTGATCTCGGCAATCGTCAGACCGGTTTCGGTCTGAAGTGCGGTCAACTTGTGCTGGCAGCGGATGATATCGGGCTGCAGGCGACCAATGGCTTCAGCGTATTTCGCCTTGCCCTTGGCCAGTGCGTCGGTCCAGCTTTCGTCAACTTCGTTGCCCGGGAACTGGCGCAGGAAGTCGGTACGCGGCATGCGCGCATCACGAACGCAGAGCTGCATGATCGCCCGCTCTTGTGCGCGCAGACGCTCAAGGGCACTGCGAACGCGTTCAACCAGGCCTTCGAATTGCTTCGGCACCAGCTTGATCGGCATGAACAGCTCAGCCAGCGCCACCAGCTCGGCAATCGTCAGCTTGTTGGAGCGACCGTGCTTTTTCAGAGCCTTGCGGGTGATTTCCATTTGATCGGAAACCGCGCCGAAACGCTGGGCAGCGACGATCGGGTCTGGACCGCTTTCGACTTCATCTTCGTCATCGGTGCTGGCTTCAGCGTCGTCCTCTTCGGCATCGTCGTCCGCTTTCACGGCTTTCGGGTCGACAGGCGGCGGCACTTCGGCAGCAGGTGGCGCAATGCCGTCGTCCGGGTCGATATAACCGCTCAGGACGTCGGACAGGCGGCCACCTTCGGTGGTGACGCGAGTGTACTCGGAGAGAATGTGGTCTACCGTGCCAGGGAAGTGCGCGATTGCGCCCATCACTTCACGGATACCCTCTTCAATACGCTTGGCGATTTCAATTTCGCCTTCGCGTGTCAGCAACTCGACGGTACCCATTTCACGCATATACATGCGCACAGGGTCAGTCGTGCGACCGATGTCGGTCTCCACCGCGGCCAACGCGGCAGCGGCTTCTTCAGCTGCTGCCTCGTCGGTATCGGAGTCGGCCAACATAAGGGCGTCCGCATCCGGAGCACTCTCGTGTACGGGGATCCCCATGTCATTAATCATGCGGATGATGTCTTCCACCTGCTCTGGATCTGAAATATCCTCAGGCAGGTGGTCGTTGACCTCTGCGTAAGTCAGATACTTCTGCTCACGACCCAGGGTGATCAACTCTTTGATACGAGACTGCTGTTGCGCTTTTCCGGACATAACACCCTATCCACTGAAGGTCTTGGCGGGCAAAAAACAAGCCGAGGATTATACCCGAGCTACGACCTCACGCGCCAGTTAAGGTCGGGTTTGATGCGGAAACATTCTGTTTTAAGAGGTCGCGCATCTGTTTTGCTATCTGAATTTGCTCTTCAGCCGATAATCCCGGCTGCCTCGCTCTCTTGATGAGTTCATCGAGGGTCTGCGTGTGCTGACCCGCAGATAACCTAGTAATGGTGTCTAAAAACTGTTGTTCAAGGTTATCGCCGTCAATTAGCCACTCCTTTTCCGCGAGGGCTTTCAACAAACGACCTTGTTCGGTGCCATGCCAGCGGGCCATCAGTTGGATGGAGTTTAGCTTAGGATTTTTCTGCACGGCCTCGATCAGTGCGATCAGGACCTGGGCATAGGTGTTGCTCTCGTTGGCAAAGTGCTCGGCACTCTCCACCTTGCCCGCCAATTGCGGGTGGTGGATGAGCGTGCGCAGGGCAATCAGCGTAGGTGCTTCTACGGCCACCGGCGTGCGCGGGGCGTAGGCCTCGTCGCGATCACCACGCTTGCCGTTTTTGCTCCAGGGTTTCTTGTCCCATTTCTTGCCGCCGGCGCCGGGCTTTTTCGGTGTCCACTCCTGCTGGGGCGTGTAGGCCTCCTGCGGTTGGTGGAAGTCGGAATAGTCCGGCATAGCGTCGTAATCCATGCCTGGGTCGTAGGCGGGCGGTGCATCTTGCGGCGCGCTGTGGACCAGTTGGCTGACCGCTTCGCCGCTCAGTCCGGTGATTTCCAGCAGGCGCTGGCGCATCAGGATGCGCAGGTTGGCGCCCGGCACTTTGTCGATCAGCGGCGCTGCGAGGGTGGCCATGTGCGCCTTGCCTTCGAGGGAGCGCGGGTCGGCTTCTTCGGTCAGTTGCTGGAAGAAATAGTCCGCCAGCGGTTGCGCGTGTTGATTGATGCGCGCGCGGAAGGCGTCGGTGCCTTCGGAGCGGACCAGGGTGTCCGGGTCTTCGCCTTCGGGCAGGAACAAAAAGCGTGCGCGGCGTCCATCCTGCAGGCACGGCAGCGTGGCTTCGAGGGCGCGCCAGGCGGCGTTGCGGCCGGCCTGGTCGCCGTCGAAACAGAACAGCACGCTGGGCACTACACGGAACAGGCGCTTCAAGTGTTCTTCGCTGGTGGCGGTGCCCAGGGTCGCCACGGCATTGCGCAGGCCTTGCTGGGCGAGGGCGATCACGTCCATATAGCCTTCAACCACGATGATCTCGTCGAGGTTGCGGTTGTTCTTGCGCGCTTCGAACAGGCCGTAGAGTTCCTGGCCCTTGTGAAACACTGGGGTTTCCGGCGAGTTGAGGTACTTGGGCTTGTCGTCCCCGAGTACCCGGCCACCGAAGGCGATGATCCGGCCGCGGCTTTCGCGGATCGGGAACATCACGCGGTCGCGGAAGCGGTCGTAGCGTTTGCCGGTCTCGGCGTTTTCCACCAGCAGGCCGGCGTCGATCATGGCTTTTTGCTGGAGCGTGTCGCTGCTCAGGTGTTTGTACAGGTTGTCCCAGCCCGGCGGGGCGAAGCCCAGGCCGAAGTCGCGGGCGATTTCGCCGGTGAGGCCGCGACCCTTGAGGTAGTCGACGGCGGCCTTGCGCTGCGGATGGCTCTTGAGCGCCTGGCGATAAAAGTCGGCGGCGGCGGTCAGTAGTGGGTACAGCGGCGAATCGGTGGGTTGTCGCGGTTTGTGCGGGCGGCCACTTTCTTCGCGGGGAATTTCCATGCCGGCGGCTTTGGCCAGTTCCTCGACGGCCTGGGGGAAGTCCAGGTTGTCGTGGTCCATGATAAAGCCGAGGGCGTTGCCGCCCGCGCCGCAGCCGAAGCAGTAGTAGAACTGCTTGTCGGGGCTGACGCTGAACGACGGGGTCTTTTCCTTGTGAAACGGGCAGCAGGCGGTGTAGTTCTTGCCCGCCTTCTTCATTTGCAGGCGCGAGCTGACCACATCGACGATGTCGGTGCGGTTCAGAAGGTCGTCAATAAAGCTCTGGGGAATTAGCCCGGCCATGGCGTTCTCGTCATCACTGCGTGGGAATGAGGGCCCGTGAAGTGCTCAAGCGCACGTATCGTATGGCTCGACCATCAATCGTCTGCTTGGGCTGTCAGGAAGTGTATCTGCCGAACATTCACTGACGTTAATTTCTATTCAGTCTGTTCGGCGAAGAAATGTCGCCCCGGCGTCCGGTTCAGGCCAATGGCGGGCCTCGGAAGCGCATCGATGGGCACAGCCGACACAGTCGATCGTCTGCTTGAAGAAATTAAGTGTGCTCGTCAGTAGCCTTGTTAGACTCGTCAGAAGAGACGCGCACCGCTGGCAGAAGAGCCAGTCCTGACGTGTGAAGCTGTGTCTCGGTCGCGTGTGCGGCGTCGACGATGAAGCATCAAGCGATATCCGCAAATGCCAACAGCCCGGCTGAGGGCCGGGCTTGGCAGAAGCTTGCTACGAACGTCTGTGTATTAGTACAGACGAACGGCGCGGCGCTGCTCGCGCTGAACTTTCTTGGCGTGACGCTTAACAGCGGCTGCTGCTTTACGCTTACGCTCAGAAGTTGGCTTCTCGTAAAATTCGCGGCTACGAACTTCAGCCAGAACACCGGCTTTTTCGCAGGAGCGCTTGAAACGACGCAGAGCTACGTCGAAGGGTTCGTTCTCTTTTACTTTGACGGCTGGCATCCAGAGCTACCTTCTTTCATTACCGGGAATCAACGTTCTCGTCGCAAAAAATTCGCGGCTGAGGTCGTCGGTTTTTAAGGGTTGCGGATGTTAACCCCTCATTGCCAGGAATGCAAAGCCTCTGATCGAAAACCGCTAGTCGGGAGGGGGTGTGGCGACTATTATGCGCGCCTTCGAATTCAGCCTCTACAAGGCGCAAACCCATGCTAGTACTGGGACTTGAAACCTCCTGCGACGAAACCGGTGTCGCACTTTACGACAGTGAACGCGGGCTTTTGGCCGATGCACTGTTCAGTCAGATCGACCTGCACCGTGCCTATGGCGGCGTGGTGCCGGAGCTTGCCAGCCGTGATCACGTCAAGCGCATGCTGCCGTTGATTCGCCAGGTGCTCGACGAGGCCGGCTGCGTGCCGACCGAGATCGATGCGATCGCCTACACCGCCGGCCCCGGATTGGTCGGAGCCCTGCTGGTTGGGGCTTCTTGCGCCCAGGCGCTGGCATTTGCCTGGGACATTCCGGCCCTCGGCGTACACCATATGGAAGGCCATCTGCTGGCGCCGATGCTGGAAAAAACACCGCCACAGTTCCCGTTCGTCGCTTTGTTGGTTTCGGGGGGGCATACGCAGCTGGTTCAGGTCGATGGGATCGGTCAATACACGCTGCTGGGCGAGTCCCTGGACGACGCCGCCGGCGAAGCATTCGACAAGACCGCGAAGATGATGGGCCTCAATTATCCCGGCGGTCCGGAAATCGCGCGCCTGGCTGAAAAGGGTGTCGCCGGCCGCTTCACCTTTCCGCGGCCGATGTGTGATCGCCCGGGCCTGATGTTCAGCTTCAGCGGCTTGAAAACCTCCGCCTTGAACACCTGGCAGCACAGCGTCAGCGCCGGGGACGACAGTGAGCAAGCCCGTTGCGACATCGCGCTGGCGTTCCAGCAGGCCGTGGTGGAGACTTTGACCATCAAGTGCAAGCGCGCCCTGAAACAGGCGGGTATGCAGCGCCTGGTGATCGCAGGCGGCGTCAGCGCCAACAAGGCTTTGCGCGCGTCCCTGGAGAAAATGCTCGGCGACATGAAGGGCGATGTGTTCTACGCGCGCCCTGAGTTCTGCACCGACAACGGCGCGATGATCGCTTATGCCGGCTGCCAGCGCCTGCAGGCCGGACAGCACGAAAGCCTGGCGATCAGCGTGCAGGCACGCTGGCCGATGGAGCAGTTGTCGCCGTTGTGAGTGCTCAAGGTGAGCGGGATTCATCAGCCGGATTTAAAAATGCCGTTCGCGCCCGGCAAATAGGTCGCGTAAATTGCCGCGATGGCGCCAGACGATCAGCAGGGTCAGCACGCTCATCGGCAACAGCGCCGCCGGTTCCTGCCAGGCCAGCAACGGCAGGGTGAGCGGCGTGGCGATCAGCGCGGCCAGCGAGCTGGTGCGGGTCAGGTAGAACGTCAGCAGCCAGGCGAGCACCGCCAGCAGCGCCGCCGGAGGGTAAATCCCCAGCAGCATGCCGGCAGCCGTGGCGACACCCTTGCCGCCGCGAAAACGAAAGTACAACGGAAACAGATGGCCGAGGACGGCGCACACGCCAATCCAGGCTTGCTGTTGCAGGGTAAGGCCGGCGAGGCTGGCGATCAGTACGGGCAGCAGGCCCTTGCAGGCGTCGCCCAGCAGCGTCAGGACGGCGAGCTTCTTGCCGGCCAGGCGCAACATGTTGGTGGCGCCGGCATTGCCTGAGCCACTCATTCGCGGGTCGGGATTTCCCGTCAGGCGGCTGAGCAAAATGGCGAAGGACAGCGAGCCGAGCAGGTAGGCGAGAATCGCCAGTGACCAAAACATGCTAACTATTCCGGGCGAGGACGCCCTGATTCTAACGGGGCATCGCGCCCTTGTCGTGCTGCGGAGAAGAGCTTGGACAGAGTGTTTATCGAAGGCCTGGAAGTCGACACCGTGATCGGGGCCTACGACTGGGAGCGCGGCATCAAGCAATGCCTGCGCCTGGACCTGAGTTTCGCCTGGGACAACCGCCCGGCCGCCGCGGGTGACGACCTCACTCTGGCGCTGGATTACGCCAGTGTGTCCGCGCGCATCCAGGCCTTTGCCGAGCAGTCGCAATACCAGTTGGTGGAAACCTTTGCCGAGCGTCTGGCCGAAGTGCTGATGAGCGAATTCCAGATTCCCTGGCTGCACCTCAAATTGACCAAGCCGGGGGCCGTGCCGGCCGCCAAGGGCGTGGGCGTGGAGATCGAGCGCGGATGTCGCTAACTCAGGTTTACCTTGGTCTTGGCAGCAATATCGAGCGCGAGCCCCATCTGCGTGCGGGCCTGGATGCGCTGGCGAGCTTCTTGATCGACGTGCGCTGCTCGGCGGTGTTCGAGAGCCAGCCGGTGGGCATCAAGAGCGGGCCGTTCTTCAACCTGGTGGTGTCGGCTTTTACCGACCTGTCGTTGATGGAGCTGGATCGCCGGTTGAAATCCATTGAGGCCGACAATGGCCGTTATGCGCCGGATCGCAAAGGCCTGCCGCTGGATATCGATGTGCTGTTGTACGGTGACCTGGTGGGCAACTTCGATGGCCTGATCCTGCCGCGTGCAGAAATCCTGAAAAACGCCTTCGTGCTGTGGCCGCTGTCGATGATGGCGCCGGATCGTGTACACCCTGAGGTGGGCAAGACGCTGGCTGAGCTGTGGCGGGATGCGCAGATCGATCAGGTGCTGGCGCCCGTCGGATTCGAATGGCAGGGCCAGCAACTGACGCCGAGCACGCTCCTATAGGGCGTGTTGGTCCTTGTAGGCTTTCAATGTCTTGAGCCGTTCGCGCTTCAGGGCCTCGCCCAACTCGGGGCCTTTAAAGCCCTTTTCCAGCAACGGCGCCACCGCGACCTCGCGCGCGGCCTTTGCGGCGCCGCGTAAATAATCTGCCTGTGGATAACTGCGTTGCTCGAAGCCTGTGCGGCCACGGGCGTCCATTTCGCAGGCGACCACAAACTCTTCAAAACGCTGCGGCCGGCGGTAAACGTCAAAACTCTGCAGCAACTCCAGCAATGTCGAGGCTTTCAACTCCAGCGCGCGATGACCATGGGTGTGGTATTGGCCCACCAGTAGCGCCAGTTCCTGGCAGTCCTTGGGTGCCTTGAAGCGTTCATTGATCGCTTTGATCAGCTTCAAGCCGCGCTGCTCGTGGGCAATATGCTGCGGCAACTTATCCACAGGCGTCAGGCCTTTGCCGACGTCATGGAGCAGGCAGGCCCAGCGCACCGTCAGGGGCTGATGATGCACGGCGGCCTGCCGGAGCACGCTCAAGGTGTGAACACCGGTGTCGATCTCGGGATGATGGGCTGCGGGCTGCGGCACGCCAAACAGTGCGTCGACTTCCGGCATCAAGGTTTTCAGAGCGGCGCAATCGCGCAGCACCTGGATGAACACCTGGGGTTGATCTTCCATCAGGGCGCGGGAAATTTCTTTCCAGCTGCGCTCTGGCGTCAAGGCTTGGAGTTCACCGGATTCGCTGAGTTGACGCATCAGGTCCAGGGTTTGCGGGGCTACCGTAAAACCCAGGTGGGCGTAGCGCGCAGCAAAGCGCGCAACCCGCAATACACGTAGGGGATCTTCGGCGAATGCCGGGGAAACGTGGCGTAAAATGCGTGCTTCAAGGTCGCGCTGGCCGTGATAGGGGTCGGTCAGCCTGCCGTCGTCGTCCTCTGCCATGGCGTTGATGGTCAGGTCGCGGCGGATCAGGTCTTCTTCCAGCGTGACTTCGGGGCTGGCGTGAAACACAAAGCCGCCATAGCCCCGGCCACTCTTGCGCTCGGTACGGGCGAGGGCGTACTCGTCGCCGTTTTTCGGGTCGAGGAATACCGGAAAGTCCGCGCCCACCGGCTTGTAGCCCTTGGCGAGCATTTCCTCGGTCGTTGCGCCGACGACGACGCGGTCAATATCGGTGACCTTGATGCCGAGAAGGCGATCACGCACCGCGCCGCCGACTGTGTAGATTTTCATGAAAAAGCCTCCATTAGCCGCACAGGATAACGCCTGTGTCCGGCCAATGGAGGCTTTGCCGTTTCAGAGATGAACTGCGGCCAGGTCCAGGCGGCCGTAGTCGTTGTCGTTGTGATCGCTGCGCGGTGGTACGTGGTGGGTTTTCATCACCTGATCGCCCTGCAGGGTTTCCAGGTGGATATCGAACCCCCATAGCCGATGCAGGTGCTTGAGCACTTCCTCGGTGGACTCGCCCAGGGGTTTGCGGTCGTGCTGCTGGTGACGCAGGGTCAGCGAGCGGTCGCCGCGCACATCGATGCTGTAGATCTGCACGTTGGGCTCGCGGTTACCCAGGTTGTATTGCGCCGCCAGGGTTTCGCGGATGGTGCGGTAGCCGGGTTCGTCGTGGATGGCCGGCACCGTGAGGTCGTCCTTGAGGTCGTCATCAAGGATGCTGAACAGCTTGAGGTCGCGAATCACCTTGGGCGACAGGTATTGCAGGATGAAACTCTCATCCTTGAAGCTGCTCATGGCGAACTTGATGGTTGATAGCCAGTCGGTGCCGGCGATTTCCGGGAACCAATGGCGGTCTTCTTCGGTGGGGTGTTCGCACATGCGCCGGATGTCGCGGTACATGGCAAAACCCAGCGCATAGGGGTTGATGCCGCTGTAATACGGGCTGTCGAAGCCGGGTTGCAACACCACGCTGGTGTGGGAAGTGAGGAACTCCATCATGAAACCGTCGGTGACCAGGCCTTCGTCGTACAGATCGTTGATCAGGGTGTAGTGCCAGAACGTCGCCCAGCCTTCGTTCATCACTTGGGTCTGGCGCTGTGGGTAAAAGTACTGGGCGATCTTACGCACGATGCGCACGATTTCCCGTTGCCACGGCTCTAGCAGGGGCGCGTGCTTTTCCAGGAAATACAGGATGTTTTCCTGAGGTTCGGCGGGGAAGCGTGCATTGTCCTTGTCGTTGTTTTTGCCGGCGCGTTTGGGAATGGTGCGCCATAGGTCATTGATCTGCTTCTGCAGGTGTTCTTCACGCTCCTTCTGGCGCAGGCGTTCTTCTTCAGCAGAAATCGGGTAAGGGCGTTTGTAGCGATCGACGCCGTAGTTCATCAGGGCATGGCAGGAGTCGAGTAAGTCTTCCACCGCATCGATGCCGTGGCGCTCCTCGCACTGCATGATGTACTGCTTGGCAAACACCAGATAATCGATGATGGAACTGGCGTCGGTCCACGTGCGAAACAGGTAGTTGCCCTTAAAGAAGCTGTTATGCCCGTAGCAGGCATGAGCCACCACCAGTGCCTGCATGCAGATGGTGTTTTCTTCCATCAGGTAGGCGATGCACGGGTCGGAGTTGATGACGATCTCGTAGGCCAGGCCCATCTGGCCGCGGCTGTACGATTTTTCAGTGCTGAGGAAGTGTTTGCCGTAGGACCAATGGTGGTAGCCCAGGGGCATGCCGACCGAGGCGTAGGCGTCCATCATCTGTTCGGCGGTGATCACTTCGATCTGGTTGGGGTAGGTGTCCAGGGCATAACCGGCCGCGATACGGCTGATTTCCCGGTCGTAGGCCTGGATCAGTTCAAAGGTCCACTCGGACCCGGTGGAAATGGGTTGGCGCTTCTGCTCTTTGGCGGTCATGTCACTAACCTGCGCTGGAAGAGTTCACGGAAGACCGGGTAGATATCGCCGGCCGAGACCAATTGCTGCTGGGCGAATGTATCGGCGAAGGCTTCGCCGATGCGCTCGTATTCGAACCACAGCGCCTGGTGCTCACGAGGGGTGATCTCGACATAAGTGTAGTACTGCACGAATGGCATGATCTGGTTGATCAAGATATCGCGGCAGATCGGCGAGTCGTCGTTCCAGTTGTCGCCGTCGGAGGCCTGCGCTGCGTAGATATTCCAATCGTTGGCCGGGTAGCGCTCGGCCATGATTTCCTGCATCAGTTTCAACGCGCTGGAGACGATGGTGCCGCCGGTTTCCCGCGAGTAGAAGAACTCTTCTTCGTCGACTTCCCGGGCGCTGGTGTGGTGGCGGATGAAGACCACATCGATCTTGTCGTAGTTTCGCTTGAGGAACAGGTACAGCAGGATGAAAAAGCGCTTGGCGATGTCTTTGGTGGCCTGGGTCATGGAGCCAGACACGTCCATCAGGCAGAACATCACCGCCTTGGAGCTTGGGTTGGGTTGTTTGACCAGCAAGTTGTATTTCAAGTCGAAGGTGTCGAGGAACGGCACGCGGTGGATGCGCGCGCTGAGCTTCTCGATTTCTGCCTCGATTGCCTGTATATCGCCGAAGTTGTCAGGCTCTTCGCGCTTCATGCGCTCCAACTCTTCTTTGGCCTCTCTCAGTTTGGCGCGGCTGCTGCCGGACAGGGCGATACGCCGGGCATGAGCCGAACGCAGGGTGCGGATAATGTTGATTCGCGAAGGGTTGCCTTCATTGCTGATCCCGGCGCGCACGGTCTTGAACGTGTCGGTGCCGGTCAGGTTGCGCTTGACCAGGTTGGGCAGTTCCAGGTCTTCGAACATGAATTCGAGGAATTCTTCCTGGGTGATCTGGAACACGAACTCATCCATGCCTTCGCCGGAGTTACCCGCCTTGCCGGGGCCCTTGCCGCCGCCACCGCCTTGGGGGCGCTGGATATGTTCGCCGGTGGTGAATTCCTTGTTGCCCGGATGCACCACCGTCTGCTTGCCGCCCCGGCCGTGGTGCAGCACCGGTTCGTCGATGTCGCGTCCGGGAATGCTGATTTGTTCGCCATGCTCCATGTCGGTGATGGAGCGGCGGCTGACGGCCTCTTCAACGGCCTTTTTGATGTGATCACGGTAACGCCGCAGGAAACGTTGACGGTTTACCGTGCTCTTGTTCTTGCCATTGAGGCGTCGGTCGATCACATAGCTCATGGGGAGCCCTCCGGGCAGCTTCACGTTACAAGCTTCAAGCCGCGAGCTGGAAGCTTAGAGACAAGCGGTCGACTGCCAGGCCGTGGGCCTGGCATTGCACGCCTGTCGCTGCCTTACTGCGATTTGCGCACCCGCAGATACCACTCGGAGAGCAGTCGTACCTGTTTGTCGGTGTAGCCACGCTCGACCATCCGTGTGACGAAGTCGTTGTGTTTTTGCTGATCCTCCTTGCTGGCCTTGGCGTTGAAGCTGATGACCGGCAGCAGATCCTCGGTGTTGGAGAACATTTTCTTCTCGATGACCACCCGCAGCTTCTCGTAGCTGAGCCAGGTGGGGTTCTTGCCGTTGTTGTTGGCGCGGGCGCGCAGCACGAAGTTGACGATTTCGTTGCGGAAATCCTTCGGATTGCTGATGCCGGCCGGTTTTTCGATCTTTTCCAGTTCCTCGTTGAGGGCCACACGGTTGAGGATTTCGCCGGTTTCGGGGTCGCGGTATTCCTGGTCCTGAATCCAGAAGTCGGCATACAGCACGTAGCGGTCGAAGATGTTCTGACCGTACTCGCTGTAGGACTCCAGGTACGCGGTCTGGATTTCCTTGCCGATAAACTCGATATAGCGCGGCGCCAGGTATTCCTTGAGGAAGCGCAGGTAGCGTTCGCGGGTTTCGGCCTGGAATTGTTCCTGTTCGATCTGCTGCTCCAGCACATAGAGCAAGTGGACCGGGTTGGCGGCGATCTCGTGAGGGTCGAAGTTAAACACTTTGGACAGGATCTTGAACGCAAAGCGCGTCGACAGGCCGTTCATGCCCTCATCCACGCCAGCGGTGTCGCGGTATTCCTGGATCGACTTGGCCTTGGGATCGGTGTCCTTCAGGTTTTCGCCGTCGTACACGCGCATCTTCGAATAGATATTCGAGTTCTCCGGCTCCTTGAGGCGCGACAACACGGTGAATTGCGCGAGCATCTTCAAGGTGTCGGGCGCGCAATGGGCTTTGGCCAGGGAGCTGTTGAACAGCAGCTTGTCGTAGATCTTGATTTCATCGCTGACCCGCAGGCAATACGGCACCTTGACGATGTAGATCCGGTCGATGAAGGCTTCGTTGTTCTTGTTGTTGCGGAAGGTGTGCCATTCCGATTCGTTGGAGTGGGCCAGCAGAATCCCGGTGAACGGAATCGCGCCGAGGCCTTCGGTGCTGTTGTAGTTGCCTTCCTGGGTGGCGGTGAGCAGTGGGTGCAGCACTTTGATTGGGGCCTTGAACATCTCCACGAATTCCATCAGGCCCTGGTTGGCCCGGCACAGTGCGCCCGAGTAGCTGTAGGCGTCGGCGTCGTTCTGTGGGAATTCTTCGAGTTTGCGGATATCGACTTTACCCACCAGCGCCGAGATGTCCTGGTTGTTCTCGTCGCCCGGCTCGGTCTTGGCCACGCCGATCTGGTTGAGGATCGACGGGTAGAGTTTCACCACGCGGAACTGGCTGATATCACCGCCGAACTCGGACAGGCGTTTGGTGGCCCACGGCGACATGATGGTGTTGAGGTAGCGCCGTGGGATGCCGAAGTCTTCTTCGAGAATCGCGCCATCTTCCGTGGCGTTGAACAGGCCCAGGGGCGACTCGAAGACCGGTGAGCCCTTGATGGCGTAGAAGGGCACTTTCTCGATTAGTTGTTTGAGTTTTTCGGCCAGCGACGATTTGCCGCCGCCAACAGGACCGAGCAGGTAGAGGATCTGTTTCTTCTCTTCCAGGCCTTGGGCCGCGTGTCGGAAGTAGGAGACGATCTGGTCGATGCACTCTTCCATGCCGTGGAAGTCTTCAAAGGCCGGGTAGCGGCGGATCACCTTGTTCGAGAAGATTCGCGACAGGCGCGAGTTATTGGAGGTGTCCACCAACTGCGGCTCGCCAATTGCCAGTAACAAGCGTTCGGCGGCAGACGCGTAGGTGCTGCGGTCGCTTTTGCACAGCTCGAGATACTCTTGCAGCGTGAGTTCTTCCTGCTGTGTGGACTCGAAGCGTTGTTGGAAGTGGCTAAAGATACTCATGACGTCGTCACCTCGCTCGATACGTGGAGCCGACGCCGGATCAATCAGTCGATGCTGGCAGTCATTGACGATCGCCAATGGCCGTTTTCCCCCCAGAACACCCTGTAACGCTACCGATGACCCGCACGCCGGTGTACCGGCTCTCCCCTGATTCGGATGGCCTGCGCTTAAGGATAGTTCGGAATCTGCGAGGTAAAGGCGTGATACACAATTTGTTTGGCTGCGCCGTTCGTCAGAAGCGGCGCAAGCCCAAGCGTCACGCGGGGTAGCGGGGTGTGAAAAAAATTATTGCGAATCGCCAGCGGCAATTTCTGCAGGATAGGTCGTGCGCCACAGCTCAAAGCCGCCGTCCAGACTATAGACGTCGGAGAAGCCTTGGCTGATGAGATAGGCGGCCGCGCTCTGGCTGGAGTTGCCGTGGTAGCAGGCCACGATCACGGGTGCGTCGAGGTCGGCGGCGCGGATGAAGTCGGCGATGTTGTTGTTGTCCAGGTGTCGGGCGCCTTTGATGTGGTTCAGGGCGTAGGTCTGGGGGTCACGAATATCCACCACCACCGCGCCTTGTTCGCGCAGGGCCTTGGCTTGTTCGGGTGGGATACGTTTGAATTCGCTCATGGCGGGCTCCTTGGGCTTGGCGGCTCGCGGCGTCTAGCGCTTGGCGGCAACCGGCGGGGTAAGGGGAGTAGGGGAGGGGCACTGGCAGGTCAGACGCTCGCCGGTGTCGATGTTCATCAGGGTCATGGCGCCGCCCCACACGCAGCCGGTGTCGAGGGCGAACACGCCGGGTTCATCGCATTTGCCTTCGAGGGCCGCCCAGTGACCGAAGATGATCTTCGTGTCGCGGGTCTTGCGTTCCTTGTGGGCGAACCACGGCTTGTAGCCGGGCAGCGCGGTGTCGGCGCCTTCCTTGCTCTTGAGGTCCAGCTTGCCGTCGGCGGTGCAGAAGCGCATGCGTGTGAAATAGTTGGTGATCACGCGCAGGCGGGCGACGCCCGTCAGCTCGTTGTCCCATTTCACTGGCTCATTGCCGTACATGCCGTCGAGGTAGGCGATGTACCGGTTGTCATCGGCAATGGCGCTTTCGACTTCGGCAGCGCACTTGAGGGCTTTTTTCAGCGTCCACTGCGGTGGAATACCGGCGTGGACCAGCACCATGTCGCGGTGCTCGTCGTAGTGCATGATCTTTTGCCTGCGCAGCCAGTCCAGCAGGTCGACTCGGTCCGGCGCTTCGAGGATTTCCCGCAGGGTATCGCCCTTTTTCAGACGCTCGATGTTACTGCCAGCCGCCAGCAGGTGCAGGTCGTGGTTGCCCAGTACGCACACCAGGGAATCGCGCAGGCCATGTAAGTAGCGCAGGGTCTCCAGGGATTCGGGGCCACGATTGACCAGGTCGCCCACCAGCCACAGGCGATCGTTCGCCGGGTCGAAGGCCACGCGTTCGAGCAGGAACTTGAGGGGTTCCAGGCAGCCTTGCAGGTCGCCGACTGCATAGGTTGCCATCAGTGCAGGGCTCCGGGCACGGCGAGACGAAATGGCTGGATGATCGCGTCGAACAGTTTGCCGTCGGTGGCTTTCATTTGATACGAGCCTTGCATGGTGCCGACCTTGGACGTCATCACCGTGCCGCTGCTGTAGGTATGGCTGGCACCGCTATCGATCAGCGGTTGCTGGCCGACAACGCCGGCACCACGCACTTCCTCCACTTGACCGTCACCGTCGGTGATCACCCAGTGGCGTGACAGCAGCTTGGCCGGCACCAGCCCGTTGTTTTTCACCGTGACGGTGTAGGCAAAGGCGAAACGGTTGTGTTCGGGTTGCGATTGGTCCGCCAGGAAGCGGGTAACGACGCTGACGTCGATCTGGTAGCGAGGATCGGACATGCAAGAGGCCTTAAAAGCAAAAGCGGAGGACAGCAGATGCGGATCAGTCTAGGCCAAGAGGTGTGCACTAGGCCAGACATGCTGTCTGGCCGGCTGGCAGTCGATCAGGCCCGCGGTATACGGGTGCCGGGGATGAGCGAGCAGCTCGTATTTACTGCCGTGCTCGCACAGGCGCCCGGCGTACATCACCGCGATGGCGTCGCAGGTTTGCGCCACCACGCCGAGGTCGTGGGTGATCATGATGATCGACAGGCCGCGCTGGTCGCGCAGGTCGAGCAACAACCGCAGGATTTGCGCCTGCACAGTCACATCGAGGGCCGTGGTGGGTTCGTCGGCAATCAGCACTCTCGGGTTGCAGCCCAATGCCACGGCGATCATGGCGCGCTGGCGCATGCCGCCGGAAAACTCATGGGGGTAGTTGTCGACCCGTGCCTGGGGATCGGGAATACCCACTTGGCGCAACACCTCGATGGCTTGCCGGCGCGCGTCTTTTTTCGACGCGCCTTGATGCAGACGGATGCCCTCGGCGATCTGCTCACCGATGCGCATCAGCGGGTCGAGGTGGCTGCTGGGGTTCTGGAAAATCATGCCCAATTGCCCGCCGCGTACCGCGCGCATGCCCGCGTCGTCCAGTTGCAGCAAGTCCTGGCCAGCCAGGCGCACCGCGCCGCCCTGCACCCGCAGGTTGGGCGACGGCAACAGGCGTATCAACCCGCGACAGGCCATGGTCTTGCCCGAACCGCTTTCGCCCACCAGGCCGAGGATTTCGCCTTCGGCCAAGTCGAAGGAGACGCGGTCGACCAGGGTCACCTCGCGCCCGGCATTGTTGGCAATCACGCTCAGGTCGCGCACTTGAAGCAGGCTCATGCGCGCTCTCCCAGCACTTGCGCCACGCCATCGGCCAGCAGGCTGAAGCCCATCGCCAAGGTCACGATGGCCAGGCCCGGGAAGGTGCAGATCCACCAGGCGGTGGTAATAAAGGCTTGCCCTTCGGCGACCATCGTCCCCCACTCGGCGGTCGGCGGTTGCACGCCCAGGCCCAGGTAACTCACGGCCGCGCCATTGAGCAGGACCAGCACCGCGTCGGACATGGAAAACACAATCGAACCAAACATCGCATTCGGCAGCAAATGCCGGAACAGAATGCGCCCGTGACCAAAGCCGAGGCTTTTCGCCGCCAGGGCGAAGTCACTTTCCTTGAGCACCAGGATCTGCGAGCGGATCAACCGCGCATACGACACCCAGCCCACCAGCGCCATGGCGATATAGAAACTCTTCAAGCCCGGACCGAGGATGGCCATGATTGCCAGCATCAACACCAGGAACGGGAACGCCAGGATCACGTCGATGATGCGCATGCAGACGCTGTCGAAACGCCCGCCGATATAGCCGGAGACCGCGCCGATAAAGGTGCCGATCATGAACGGGAAGATCACCCCGACAATCGCCAATTGCAGGTCGATGCGTGCGCCCCAGATCACCCGCGAAAGAATGTCGCGACCGTAATTATCCGTACCAAAGGGATGGCCCAGGCTCGGCCCAAGCAAACTGATATCGGTATTCTGCGCAATCGGGTCGAACGGCGCGAGCCACGGCGCAAACAGCGCCAGGCCTAGCCACGTCAACAGAATCAGCAAACCCCACGTGGCAGTCAGTCGACCGTCGCGAAAACCAAAGCGCAGGCGCAGACGCCATGGGGCAATCAATGGACGACTGCTCATTGCATCTTCACCCGCGGGTCGAGGGCGACGGTCACCACATCCGCCACAAAGTTGACCAGCACCGTCGCACAGGCCAGCACCATGGCCACGCCCTGCACCACCATGTAGTCGCGGGTAAAGATGCCGCGCACCAGCAACTGGCCGATGCCGGGAATGGCGAACAGGCTTTCGATGACCACCGTGCCGCTGATCAGCCAACCGATATTCACCGCCAGCAGGTTGACCGCCGGCACCAGGGAATTGGGCAGCACGTGCCGGCGAAACACCGCTGCTTCCGACAACCCGCGCGCCCGGGCGGCGGTGACAGGGTCCGCCTGCAACTCCATCAACATGCTCGCCCGCAGGTTGCGCACCAGCACCGCCGACAGGGCCAGGGCGATGGTCAGGCACGGCAGGACCATATGGTGCGCCTTGTCCAGCCAGGTGCGACCGTAGCCGGACACCGGAAACAGGCCCCATTGCACACTGAACAGCAGGATCAGCATCAACCCCAGCCAAAACGCCGGCATGCCCAGGCCAACGGTGGTGAACACGCGGATCAGGTTGTCCGCCCAACCGCCTTTGTGACGCGCCGCGACGGTGGCCAGCGGCACTGCAATCAGCAGCGCCAGCAGCACACTGCCGAGCACCAGCACCAGGGTCGGCTCGATACGGGTGACGATCAGCTTCAACGCATCGACCTTGTACAGCAGCGATTGGCCGAGGTCGCCCTTGAGCAGGTTTTTCAGGAAGTAAAAATATTGCAGCCACAGGGGCTGGTCGAGCCCGAACTGTGCGCGGATCTTCAGCAACGCATCCGGCGTGCTGCGCGAGCCGAGCAGCGCGCGCGCCGGGTCACCGGGAATCGAGCGCACCAGCACGAAGGTGATCAGGCTGATGCCAAACAGCACCGGCAGCAATTGCAGCGGCCGGGACAGCACGAAACGGTAGCGCGCCAGGTTCATCCGTCAGCCTCGGTGACGCGCGAGGAAGTCCAGCAGTACCGGAAAGTACGCCTGGGGCTCTTCATAAAATGGCATATGACTGCTGTTGGGGAACACATGCAATTCGGCGTGCCGGGCGGCCAGTTTCATGCGCAGGGCGCAGGCTGGGGTGAGTTCGTCGTGCTGGCCGGTGGTGATCAGCATTGGCATGTTGAAATCGGCCATCTCGGCGATGCGGTTCCAGTCCTTGAGGTTGCCGATATACAGAAATTCGTTGGGGCCCTGCATGGTTTCGTAGGGGCCCATGTTCCAGTCGTCGAGGGAGCGCCGGAGCGGCGCCGGCCATTCGTCCAGGCGGCACACGTGGCGGTAGGTGAGCAAGGTGATCGCGGCCTGGTACTGCGGGTGATCCAGCGTGCCCATCGCTTCATGGCGCTGCATCATCGCCACGGTTTCGCTGCCGAGGGCGCCGCGCAGGCGTTCAAGCTCCCGGGAGAGGTGCGGAATGTCGCCGACGGTGTTTTCCAGGATCAGGCTTTTCAGCGCATCGGGGTAACGGATAGCGTATTCGATGCCCAGCCAGCCGCCCCAGGAATGCCCGAGCAGATGCACACGGCCCAGGCCCAGGGTTTGGCGCACGGTTTCGACTTCTTCGACATAACGGCCGATTTCCCACAGGGAAACATCGGTCGGTCTGGCTGAAGCACCGGTGCCAAGCTGGTCGAATGCAACCACTCGCAGGTCATGCTCTTTGAGCCAGCCATGGGCGTCGCGCAAGTAGTCACACGGCAGCCCCGGCCCGCCGTTGAGGCACAACAGCACCTCATCGCCTTCGCCAAAGCTGTAGACCACGAGGTCATGGCCATCGACTTGCACGGTGTACTGCTGGTCGGGGGCTATTTCACGCCACATGCATACGTTCCTTGTGTGGTATCGGCCTGGCGGGTTGCGGCCGCTTATGAGGCCATAAGCTACCGAGGATGCCGTGCATCCATAACCTAGTATTTCTTATAGGTTTGGCCTGGCAGTCCTTCGCCGGGGCGTGGCATTCTACTTGCAGCAAGTCGAGATTCATATGAATTCGGGAGCAGAACGGATGCTGGCCAAGCTAACTGCCTTCAATCACCGTCTCATGCCGGGCAGGAGCCTGGATGAGCAGATGGACAATACGTTTATCCTCGCCCAACAGCTGGGTTTCGATGCGCTGGTGTATGACTATTCGCCGGTGCCCATCGACCTCAACGGTGCGTTGATCACACCTTCTGTGCTGCAACTGCGCAACACCCCTTCCGATTGGCACGCCTTATGGTGCAGCGAAGGGTTTTACCAGATCGATCCGGTGCAGCACCTGGCCTTGAGCACGGTGTCGCCGTTTGTCTGGTCCTACGAGGCCAAGGCGCAAACCGCGCTGCAGAAGATCATGGACCCGTGCCACGCCCCCGTCTCGTCTTACCTGCATGATCAGCAACTGACCTGCGGCGTCAGCGTGCCGATTCACCTGCCCCAGGGCGGCTTCGCATCGTTGACCGGCTTGCGCACCGGCAAGGCGCACACGGTGCTGGAGGATGCGCAGCAAACCTTGTCGGATTTCAACCTGATTTCCCATGCATTGCAGGAAGCGGCCTACCCGCTGTTCAGCAATGAACTACGCACCTACCCGCATATCCGTCTGACCAAACGTGAGCGCGAGTGCCTGAAATGGGCCGCCGACGGCCTGACCGCCGCCGAAATCGCCACGCAACTGAGCCGCTCACTGGCGGTAGTCACCCTGCATCTCGCCTCGGCGATGCACAAACTGGGGGCAAAAAATCGCGTACAGGCCGTGGTGCGCGCCACCCATTACCGCTTGCTGGAGGGTTGACCCTCGGCAAAACCTAGCTGTTTTGCTAGTTACCTAAACGTTCTGTGCCGATTATCGTGTCCCTGATCCTTTTTTTTCAAAGCAGGGTACGAAATGGAATTCATCGAGAAAGTCCGCGAAGGGTACGCGCCCTTCGGCCCCTATCAGACCTGGTACCGCATCACCGGCGACCTGACCTCCGGCCGTACACCGTTGGTGATCATCCACGGCGGTCCCGGCTGCACCCATGACTATGTCGACGCCTTCAAGGACGTTGCCGCCAGCGGCCATGCTGTCATCCACTACGACCAACTGGGCAACGGCCGCTCCACGCACTTGCCCGACAAAGACCCGTCCTTCTGGACTGTCAGCCTGTTCCTCGACGAACTGAACAACCTGCTGGACCACCTGCAAATCAGCCAGAACTACGCAATTCTCGGGCAATCCTGGGGCGGTATGCTCGGCAGCGAACATGCGATTCTGCAACCCAAGGGCCTGCGTGCGTTTATCCCGGCCAACTCGCCCACCTGCATGCGCACCTGGGTCAGCGAAGCCAACCGCCTGCGTAAGCTGTTGCCAGAAGGCGTGCATGAAACCCTGCTCAAACATGAAGCCGCCGGCACCTACCAAGACCCTGAGTATCTCGCCGCCTCGCGAATTTTCTACGACCAGCACGTCTGCCGGGTCAACCCATGGCCAGACGAGGTCGCGCGCACTTTCGCCCAGGTCGATGCAGACCCGACCGTGTACCACGCCATGAGCGGCCCGACCGAGTTCCATGTGATGGGCAGTTTGAAGGATTGGAACGTGATTGGCCGTCTGTCGGCGATCAAGGTGCCGACCCTGGTGATCTCCGGCCGGCATGACGAAGCCACACCGTTGGTGGTCAAGCCGTTCCTGGATGAAATCGCGGATGTGCGCTGGGCGCTGTTTGAAGACTCCAGCCACATGCCCCATGTGGAAGAACGCCAGGCGTGCATGGGGACCGTGGTGAAGTTTTTGGACGAGGCGTGTTCTGTGCCGCACAAAGCCCTTAAGGCTGGCTGAGGTCCACTGTGGGAGCGAGTTTGCTCGCTCCCACCCATTCAGGCCTCGCTGGTCTCGGCCTTCGGCGCTTTTTTCGACACCTCGGCCAGCAGCGGAATCTCCTTCCCTTCGGCATCAAACAGCTTGCCACCCCTGAAGTAATCGCCTTCGCGCAAGACTGCCACGTCCTGGAAACACAGGCTGCGCTCGGTCCCCGCCACAAACACCGACTGCTGGTCCGAGTTGCCGGCAGTGAAGTGGTTGAACGTCAGGTTCAGCAGAATCGCCATGATCGCCGACGAGCTGATGCCCGAATGAAAAATGGTCGCGAACCAGCCGGGAAAGTGATCATAGAAATTCGGCGCGGCAATGGGGATCATGCCGAAGCCGATCGAGGTGGCAACGATGATCAGGTTCATGTTGTTGCGGTAATCCACCTTGGACAAGGTGCGAATACCGCTCGCCGCCACGGTGCCGAACAACACGATCCCGGCACCGCCCAATACCGAGGTCGGCACTGCCGCAATCACCCGCCCCATAAACGGCAGCAGGCCGAGGATGACCAGGAACACTCCGCCCGTCGCGACCACAAACCGACTTTTCACCCCGGTAACCGCGACCAGGCCGACGTTCTGGGCGAACGCGCTCTGGGTAAACGAACCAAAAATCGGCGCAAACATGCTCGACAGCATGTCGGCACGCAAGCCGTTACCCAGGCGTTTGGAGTCGACTTTGGTGTCGATGATCTCGCCCACGGCCAGGATGTCCGCCGAGGTCTCCACCAGCGTCACCATCACCACAATGCACATGGAAATGATCGCCGCCACATGAAAGGTCGGCACGCCGAAATGAAAGGGCGCAGGGAAGCCGAACATCGGCCCCTGGCTCACGCCGGAAAAGTCCGCCATGCCGAGGAACACCGCAATCACGGTGCCGATCACCATCGCCAACAGGATTGATAACCGCGAGATCGCCGCGCTGCCGATTTTGCTCAACAACAACACCAGCACCAGGGTCAGCGCGGCCAGGCCGACATTCGCCATGCTGCCGAAATCCGCCGCGTGGCTGTTGCCGCCCATGGCCCAGCGCGCGGCCACCGGCATCAGGGTCAGGCCGATGGTCGTGATCACAATGCCGGTCACCAACGGCGGGAAAAACCGGGTGATCCGCGAGAACACCGGCGTGATCAGTAGCCCGATAAACGACGCAGCCATCACCGCCCCGAGAATCGCCGGCACCCCACCGGCGCCATCACTGCCGACAATCGCCACCATCGTCGCCACCCCGGAAAACGACACGCCCTGCACCAGCGGCAACTGACAGCCAAAGAACGGCAGGCCAAGGGTTTGCAACAGCGTGGCCAGGCCACCGGCAAACAGCGACGCGGCGATCAACAGGCCAATATCCGCCGGCGACGACCCGGCCGCCTGACCAATAATCAACGGCACGGCAACGATGCCGCCATACATAGTGAGCACATGCTGCAGGCCGTAAGCCATGTTGGCGGCGACGCCGAGATTCTCATCTTCGGGCCGTTGCGGTGACGCCTTCGGGATAGTCATGGTGAGCGGGTCTCTGTTTTTGTTGTGGGGCCACTGTATGCAATAACCGGACTATATGTCCATAGAGTTGTATACAATCACCCGAACAAGATCCCATCCCACGGTGTTACAAAATCGCCAATCGCACGTCGACGACCACGCTGAATATGGCAGTGACGCTCCAGGGCGTATCGCTCAAGACGCTGAAGAAACCGCAATCACGTGTGGGCGTTGACGTGCCTGCGATGCAGACAACGCGGCGCATCAGGTTCACCGAGCCGATACCAGCGCAGGCAAGCCAGTTCCCACATGTTGGAATGCATTGCCAACTCAAGCGTTTTCCAGCTGCGAATGATCGGTTTTCGGCCGCGCCAGCCAATAGCCCAGCACCGCCAGCGGTGCGGTCGCCAGCATCACAATCACGGTGATCAGCAGCGGCTGCTCGAGCATCGACGACACCAACAGGCTGCTGAGAAAACACAGGCCCAGTTGCAGGGTGTTTTGCAGCGCCGCCGCCTTGCCGGAGTTTTCCGCAAACGGCATCAGCGCATTCGCCACCACGATGGGGTAACTGGCACCGTTGACCAGGGCCATCAGGCAGAACGGAATCAGCAAGGTGGTCAGGGTCGGCACGCTCAAGGTGGCGACCAGGTACAACGCGAGCATGCTGATGCAGTAGACCACCAGCAGCCAGGGCAACAGCGTCTTGCCCTGGAACCGCTGCAAAGCGCTGCGGCAACTGTAACCACCGATCAGGAACGCGAGGGTCGGCAGCACATAACTCAGGCCAATGTCATTCGGGCTGTAGCCCATGTCGCCAAGGATGAACGGCGAGGCGGTCAACCAGGCGAAGAAACTGGCGGAGCAGGCGGCAAAGATCATGACGTTGCCGGTGAACACGCGCGAGCCAAGCAACTGCCCATAACCGAGGCGCGTAGGTTCGCCCTCCTCCGCCAGCCGTTTCGGTGCAGTGCGCAGGAATAGAGTCGGCAGCAGCAACAGCAGCGACACCCCCAGCAACACCGCGAAAATCGCCTGCCAACCAAAGTGATTCAACACCATGGCGCCCAGCAGTGGCGCCAGGGCCGGCGATAACGACATCAGCGGCATGATGCTGGCAAACACGCGGTGAGCCTTATCGGCCGGGTAGCGGTCAATCACCAGCGCCTGCCAGCTCACAGCAGCGGAACACACGCCAATCGCCTGGATAAAGCGCAGTGCCAGCAACTGCGCTGCGGTCTCGACCCAGAACATGCCGATACAACCCAGCACGAACAGGCTCAGGCCCGTGAGCAGGATCGGTTTGCGCCCCAGTCGGTCAGACAACGGCCCCCACAACAACTGCCCCACGGCAAAGCCGGCGAGGAAAATACTCAAGCTGGCGCCCACTGCGCCCGCGCCGATCTGTAATTGCTCGCCCATGGCGCCGAACGCCGGCAAGTACATGTCCATGGCGAGATAACCGAGCATGCTCAGCCCCGCCAGGTACCAGGTGAAACCAAAAGAATTTTTCATTGAAGCCTTGTAGATCTTGCCATCAAACAATTTGCTGACTACTAACCATTATGAAGCTGACAATTTCTCTGTGAAGCGAGAATAATTGGACACTTCTATCAATTAATTTGAAGGCAGCCGCCATGTGGTCCGAATATTCCCTGGATGTGGTCGATGCCGTCGCACGCCATGGCAGCTTCAGCGCCGCCGCCCAGGAATTGCACCGAGTGCCGTCAGCCATCAGCTACACGGTGCGTCAGTTGGAAGAATGGCTGGCCGTGCCCCTATTTGTGCGGCGCCATCGTGACGTAGAGCTCACCCCCGCCGGCCGTCTATTTATAGACGAAGCCCGCAGCGTGATGAAAACCATGCTCGGCACACGGCGCCTGTGCCAGCAAGTGGCCAATGGCTGGAGCGGCCAGTTGAAGGTCGCAGTGGACTCTATCGTCAAGCCGCAGCGCTGCCGGCAGTTGGTGCTGGATTTCTATCGGCAGTTCCCAGACGTGGAATTGCTGCTGGAGTACGAGGTGTACAACGGCGTGTGGGATGCCCTCGCCGATGAGCGCACCGACATCGTGATCGGCGCCACCAGCGCGGTGCCGGTGGCGAGTCACTTCACGTTTCGCGATATGGGCCTGTTGAACTGGTTGTGTGTGGTCAGCGCGAAACACCCGCTGGCGGCGCTGGACGGTTTGCTCAGTGACGATCAACTGCGCCCGTTCGCGTCCCTGTGCATGACCGACACGTCGCGCAACCTGCCCAAGCGCGATACCTGGACCCTGGACAACCAGCGCCGTCTGGTAGTGCCGAACTGGGCCTCGGCCATTGACTGCCTGCGCGACGGTCTGTGCGTCGGCATGGCGCCGGCGCATCAGGTGTTGCCGTGGATCGAACGTGGAGAGTTGGTCGCGCTGCAACTGCGCCGGCCGTTCCCGGCCAGCCCGTCATGCGTGGCGTGGGCGCAGAACAAACTGTCCCCGGCGATGAGTTGGTTGCTGGAATACCTGGGGGATAGCGAGACGATGAACCAAGAGTGGTTGAATGGGAGTGACCTCTGAAGATCAGCGGAATCCCTTGTGGAAGGGGCTTGCTCCCGATCACTGTGTCAGTCGGCCAATCTGCAACTGACACACCGCCATCGGGGGCAAGCTGAACTGGTCAAGTAATTTTGGACACCAGTTAAGGTTTCACGCCGCCAGTTTCTCCATAGCTACCGGCGACCGGTAGCCGTTGTAGCTATGGAGCCTGACGTTGTTGTATCGCATCACATAACGCTG
>NZ_JAKNRV010000069.1:0-19347 GCF_023072625.1 Pseudomonas emilianonis | reverse complement strand
CTGCCATCGGCGGAGTTGGCCCCGGCATTGGCGCAACTGCGGCTGGTTTCCCGGCAAACGCTGGCCTTGCTCTGCGGGCATCCGGCCAGCGTCGAGGCCTTTTCCAAGCGCCTGTTCCTGGCGGGGCTGCCGCGCAATCAACTGCTGGCCGATGTGTTCCTGTCCCGGTCGATTGCCGGGCGCTGATGACGCCATCGCAGGCAAGCCCATCACCGTGAGTTGCAAAGCAAAAAGCCCCGCCATTCACAGGGCGGGGCTTTCGTTTTTCAGCGGATCACTCAGACCATTGGGTCGCCAACGTGCAGGATCTTCATGCCGTTGGTGCCGCCGATGGTGTGGTAGCTGTCGCCCTTGGTCAGGATGACCCAGTCGCCTTTCTCCACTACGCCACGCTTGAGCAGTTCGTCGATGGCAGCCTGGCTTACTTGCTCAGGCGGCAACGACGCCGGGTCGAACGGTACGGTGTAGACACCACGGAACAAAGCCGCGCGGGCCTGGGTTTCGCGGTGCGGGGAGAACGCGTAGATCGGCACCGAGGAACGGATACGGGACATGATCAACGGCGTGTAGCCACTTTCGGTCAGGGCGATGATCGCTTTGACGCCAGGGAAGTGGTTAGCGGTGTACATGGCGGCCAGGGCGATGCTCTGGTCACAGCTTTCGAACACTTTGCCGATGCGGTGGCTGGAGGTCTTGCTGGTCGGGTGCTTTTCGGCACCGATGCAGATACGCGCCATGGCCTGGACGGCTTCCAGCGGGTACGGGCCAGCGGCACTTTCAGCCGAGAGCATCACGGCGTCGGTGTAGTCGAGCACGGCGTTGGCCACGTCGGACACTTCGGCGCGGGTCGGCATCGGGTTCTGGATCATCGACTCCATCATCTGGGTCGCCACGATCACCGCTTTATTGTGGCGGCGTGCGTGCAGGATGATTTTCTTCTGGATACCGATCAGTTCGGCATCACCGATTTCCACGCCCAGGTCGCCACGGGCAACCATCACGGCGTCGGACGCCATGATCAGGCCGTCGAGGGTTTCGTCATCGGCCACGGCTTCGGCGCGTTCGATCTTCGCCACCAGCCAGGCAGTGCCGCCAGCTTCGTCGCGCAGCTTGCGGGCGTATTCCATGTCGGCGGCGTCGCGCGGGAAGGACACCGCGAGGTAATCCACTTCCATTTCGGCGGCGAGCTTGATGTCGGCCTTGTCTTTTTCAGTCAGGGCCGGCGCCGTCAGGCCACCACCGCGACGGTTGATGCCTTTGTGATCCGACAGCGGGCCGCCGATGATCACGGTGCAGTTCAGTTCGGTGACGCTGGCGGTGTCGACTCGCATGACCACGCGGCCATCGTCCAGCAGCAGTTCGTCGCCGACGCCGCAATCCTTGACCAGGTCCGGGTAGTCGATACCCACGACTTGCTGGTTGCCTTCGGTCAGCGGGTGGCTGGTGGAGAAGGTGAACTTGTCACCGATCTTCAACTCGATCCGCTTGTCGGTGAATTTGGCGATACGGATTTTCGGGCCTTGCAGGTCACCCAGCAATGCGACGAAGCGACCATGCTTGGCGGCCAGCTCACGCACCAGCTTGGCGCGAGCCTTGTGCTCGTCCGGGGTGCCGTGGGAGAAGTTCAGACGGGCAACGTCCAAACCAGCCAGAATCAGCTGTTCGAGGACTTCCGGCGAGTTACTGGCCGGGCCAAGGGTGGCGACGATTTTGGTGCGACGGACGGACATGCACAGACTCCTGAGTTCAAGCGCTGGGGAAGGCTACTATGCTCTTTGGTTGTAGTCATTGTTCGTTTGCACTACTTATCGGTGATTCGCTTTTCGCTATGATTGATTAGATGAACATCCTTGAAGATTTTTGACGAGGGGTCGATACACTGCACGAGACAGGAGAACCCTCATGCGAATTTTGCTCATTGCTGCCCTGGCCGTCAGTGTTGTCGGCTGTACCCGTTGGTCGATGGACCACCATTTGAACAACGCCTACCGTGCGTATGGGGTCGGTGACTGCGAGCGCGTCACCCTGGAATTGTCCCAGGTCGACCGTGAAAGTCGCACTCGGCGCTATGTGCAGCCGGAGGTCTCGATGTTGCGCGGGCAGTGCCTGGAGCGGCAGAAGCTGTTCGTCGACGCGGTGCAAACCTATCAGTTCATCATCAACCAGTATCCGTCCAGCGAGTACGCCTACCGGGCCCGCGCGCGCCTCGACACCCTGCAGCAACTGGGGCATTACCCCGGTGCGAGCGTTGCGCAGCCACGTCCTGCGTCGTTGTGATGATATTTGTCATTCTATAACTGGCTCGTCACCAGTCTTGGGCTATTCTTTGAACGTTCGTTTGTACAAGTTTGTGTTCGAGCGGATGGAATACTTGGGGTTGGCAAGCGGTAGAGTGGCAAAGCGCTAGCTGTTGTCGCACCGATCTCCAGGGAGAGCGGGGGGTGTTAGGCCCGTTCCGAATCACTGGCGCGGCCAGAGTTATGGCCAATGGATGGCGATATCAGCATGTTTACCAACCGACGAATTGAGCGGCATCAATTGTCTTGTTTCCTGCAAGTGTTCAACAGGCTTACGGACAAGCCTATTGGATACTTGGGTAACGTCTCTGCAGAAGGGCTGATGTTGATCAGTCAATTGCCGATGATGGTCGACGCGGAGTTCGAGCTGCGCTTGAAGATTCCCACGGCTGGCGGCGATTTCCAGGCAGTTGATTTCACGGCGACCTGTTTATGGAGCCACGAGGACATCAATCCCCAGCATTACGACTCAGGCTTCAGTGTGGTTGAGGCGCCTGCCGAATACGGCCAACTGATCAATGCCTTGCTGCGATACTTCAGTTTTGACCCCTTACAGGCGTCCGCTTAGACATTGCGCGCAGTCGCCCCGACTTGGGTGTGGCGACCCTCGCCGGGGTGTGTGCTGCTTTCACAGTACGCCGGCTTTTTTCCAGCCCAGGTAGCGTGTCACCAGAGCGGCGCCCAATTCCGAGGGCGGCGTATCCAGTACCGACAACCCGTGAGCGCTCAGGCGGTCATGCAGTTCGTCGCGTTGATTGAGGTAGTCGACGGCGCCGCTATAGGCCAGCGCTTCGGGCAGGGTTTGCACGGGCGACAGGCGCAGTTGGTCGAGTACTTCTTCACGCAGGCTGGCGACCAGTACCCGGTGTTGCCGGCTGATGCGTTTGACCGCCGTCAGTAACGCTTCATCGTCCTCATCCCGCAGGTTGCTCACCACGATCACCAGCGCCCGGCGTTTCTGCCGAGCCAGCAGTTGGTTGGCCGCGGCCTCGTAGTCGGCCGCGCGTCGGGTGGTGTCCAGGTCGTAGACGGTGTTGAGCAACAGGTTCAACTGCCCGGTGCCCTTGACGGGAGCCAGGTAGCGCGGCTGGTCGCAGGCGAAGGTGCATAGCCCGACCGCATCGCCCTGGCGCAACGCGACGTAACTGAGCAGCAGGCAGGCGTTGAGGGCGTGATCGAAGTGGGAAAGTTCGGCATCCTGGCTGCGCATGCGCCGACCACAATCGAGCATGAACACGATCTGCTGGTCGCGTTCGTCCTGGTATTCCCGGGCGATCGGCGTGCGTTGGCGCGCGGTGGCTTTCCAGTCGATCTGCCGCAGGCTGTCGCCCTCCCGAAACTCGCGCAGTTGATGAAACTCCAGCCCCAACCCCCGCCGTTGGCGCTGACGCACACCCAACTGGCTCAACCAGTTATCCACACCCAATAGCTGTGCGCCATACAGACGGGCGAAATCCGGATAGACCCGGGTCGCATCGCTGACCTCGACAAAGCGCCGCGCGGACCACAACCCGAAGGGGCTGGGCAGGTGAAGTTCGCAACGACTGAAACAGAAGTGGCCACGCCGCAAGGGGCGCAGCCGATAGCCCAGTTCGCTGCGCTCACCGGGGCGCAGTTCGATGGACTGCGGCATGTTTTCCATGCTCAGGCCGTCGGGGACGTGATCGAACACCCGTACAGTCATTGGCTGTGGGTAATCGTGTTCAAGCGTCAGGCGTACTTCGCCCCAGCGAGCCAGTGCCAGGCTGCCGGGCATCTGCCGTTGTACCCGTGGGGACGGACGGCGGCGAAGACGCATGGCGTCCAATAGCGCCAGCAGGAACAGGGCCAGCAGCAGGCCCCAGGCTACCGAATGCAGGCTTTCGGGCACCCGTAGCTGCAACGCCTGTGCAGTGCCCAGGAGGATATTCAGGCCCAGCAGCACGCCGAGCCAGGTCAACAGCAGACGGGTCGGCTTCATGGAGGGTTCATTGCCGAGGTGCCGGAATCTGGTCCAGCAGTTGTTGGAGTACCTGATCCACTTCCAGTCCGTCGATATCCAGTTCGGGGGCGATGCGAACCCGATGACGCAGCACCGCAAGGGCGCAGCCCTTGATGTCGTCCGGGGTGACGAATTCGCCCCCGCGCAGCAAGGCGCGGGCTCGGGCGCCGCGCACCAGGGCGATGGAGGCACGTGGGCCGGCACCGATAGTCAGCCCCGGCCAACTGCGGGTGGCTCGTGCCAGGCGCACGGCGTAATCGAGCACTTGCTCATCCAGCGCCAGTTCGCTGGCGATCTGTTGCAATTGCAGCACGTCCTCGGCTTGCAGCACGGTGCGCAGCGGCTGTACGTCGAGCATGTCGGCCCGAGATGAGCGCGTGACTTCGCGCACCATCTCCAGCTCTTGCTGGGAATCAGGGTAGTCCATGCGCACCTTGAGCATGAAACGGTCCAGCTCTGCCTCGGGTAGCGGGTAGGTGCCTTCCTGCTCAATAGGGTTCTGGGTGGCCAGCACCATGAACGGTTGGCCGATGGGCAGCGCTTCACCCTCAAGGGTGACTTGGCGCTCCTGCATGGCTTCGAGCAAGGCGGCCTGAGTCTTGGCCGGCGCTCGATTGATCTCGTCCGCCAGCAACAGGTGGGTAAATAATGGCCCCTTGCGCAGCTTGAACTGTTCGGTGTGCAGGTCGTACACGGCGTGGCCGGTGACATCGCTGGGCATCAGGTCCGGCGTGAACTGGATGCGTGCAAAGTCGCCGCCAAAGCAACGGGCCAGGGCCCGCACCAGCAAGGTCTTGCCCAGGCCGGGTACGCCTTCAAGCAGCACGTGGCCGCCGGCGATCAAGGCGGTGAGTACGTCATCGATCACCTGGTCCTGGCCAATCACCGCCTTGCGCAGTTCAACGCGCAAGGCTTGGGCTTGGCGGCTGGCGTGTTGCAGGGTGTCGGTGGTCAGGGCAGTGGCCGTTGGAAGTTCGCTCATAGGGCATTCCTGAGAGTTTGCAGGCACGCCACCTGGCGGCTGAAATCGGCGCTGGAAAGCCGTTTTGCCGCAAGTGGGCCGAGGGCCTGGCTGATCACGTGAGAGGGTTGGCGCGTCAGGTGTTCAAGCACCTGCCACTGTTCTGCGGTGTCGAGGTGTTCAAAGCCTGGGTGATGACGCCGGGCGGCGCGCAGGATATCGCGCTGCAATGCGTGTAACAGGGGACCCTGGCCGCTGCGGCGCAGCAGGAAGTCGGCGCTGGCCTCCAAGTGTTCCTGCAGTTGCCGGCGTGCCTTGGGCGCTGGCGCCTGGATCGGGCCTTGGCGTATACCGGCCTGCCAGAGCGCCAGGGCGATCAGCGCGGCGAGTGCCGCCAGCGCCTGGGGGAAATAGCGCATCAACAAGGTGAACAGATCGTCCACGTCGCTGTTGAACAGCAGGGTCACGTCCGTGCCTTGGTTCAGGTACCACAGCAGCCAGGCGTTATCGTGTTTGCCGATTCCCGGGGTTTTCCATAAGTCGCTGTCGGTGACTACTGTCACACTGCCTTGCCCGAGATTGAGTTGCATCAGGTGGCTGGACTTGGCGCTGTTGGCCGAAAACTGGGCCAGATGCTTGGGATCTGTGAGATTGAAGTCGGTATCGAAGCTGAAATACGCCGGGGCCGTTTCATTGTCGACATAGAGTTTGGTCAGGTCTGGCCCTTTCTTTTTGCGTGCCGGAGCGAGTTGGTCGGGTTCGTCGCTCAAGGTCTGGTGGATGTACAGGCGATCGAGCAGCAGGTCGCCGCTTTTATCTGTTGCTTCATCCCACAGCGCTTCGGCCACCACCAATAGGTGGCCACCAGACTTTGCCCAGTCCAGCAGTTGATCCACCTGGCGCGGGGTCATGTTGCCGCGTTCGGCCAGCAGCAACAGGCTGCGATCTTTTGGGGGCAGATCGGACAGTCGTTCAAGGCCGTTGGCGTGATCCACCACCAGGCCTTGCTCGCGCAGAAAGTGTTCGGCCGCCAGGTAGGGATTGCCCAACGCCTCCGGTGAAGGGCCTCGATCCACGACTTCGTCATAAGGAATTGCCTTGTGCCACACGTACAGGCCGCCCGCCCCCAGCAGGCATGCGAGCAACAACCCCACCCACAACAATGGCCGGTTCATCGGGCTGCTCCCGGGTTGAACAGGGCGCGCCAATCGCTGCACAGTTGCTGCTGTACCGCTGCGGGAGGAAGGCGGTGCCCGTAGGCAAGGTTTTGCCAGTGCCGGGTCAGTTCATCGCTGAATGCCTGCAGTTGCGGTTGTTGCAAGCGCTGAACGCGTTTCAGTACCTGGCCTTCGGTGTCGGCGTTTTTCAGTGGCAGGTTGAAGTCGTGCAGTAACCGGCTGAGCAGCCCGCGATACAACAGGCCCAAGGCTTCCCTGGGGTGCGTGGGCCATAGTTGCTCGGCGGTGCTGGCAATGTCAGCTGGCAGGGTTTCGGCGCCCAGTTCCAGGCCGAACAATTGCGTGGGTACCGGTTTGGCGAGCTTGGGTTTGCGTGGCCCGCGTCGGCTGACAAAGGTGTGCAGCCACTCGCGATAACGCCAGATCAACAGGGCCACGCCGCCCGCCAGCAAACTCCACAACAGCAGCTCGAGGCCTTGGGCGAGGTGCTTGAAGGTGTTGCTGTTGAAGTTGTCCAGGAGTGCTTGCAGCCAGGCCGGTAGCTTGCCGTCACCGTGTGCCTTGGGCTTGACGTTGGTTTTTTCGTCACCGAAGCGATAGCGGGTCACGGTTTCCGGATTTTTGAACGGTGGCTTGTCCAGCAGCGCCTTGATCGATTGGCTGGCGGATTGGGGGGTGACTTGCCGGATGGGGGCCGAGTCATCGGCCATAGCGGGCCGGCCCAGCGGCAGCAGCATCAGCCCGATTACCAGCAGTACCAGTGGCGCCACGCTGCTCAGTCGCTGACGCAGGCGGCGAAAGGCCAGTTCCAGGTCCCACGCTTCCAGCACGGTGCGGCGGTTGAGATACAGGCTGAAACCGCAGGCGACGTAGATCGGTTCCCAGAACACCAGGACCAGCGCGTAGAAGGCGTTGCTCAGGTGTTCCAGCCACAGCCCCTCCGGGCCTGTCGCCAGCGCCAGCCGCTGCCAGTCCCAATCCAGTTCAACCTGCTGGGGGATGAATAGATAGAACAGTGCCATGCAGCCGAACCACAGGCCGATCTCTAGGTGTACACCGAGGGTGGTTAACCAGCGCGCCGCGCCGGCGTTGTGTTGCTGCAGTACGCCCAGGCGCTTTTGGCGCGCCTTGCCATCCAGGCCTTCGAGTTGGCTGACCGGCATTAAAAAGCTGCGGCTCAGGCTCAGTCGCCGCCAGGTCAGGCTAGCCAGGAGTTGGCCTTTGAGCAGGCGCGGCCAGTGACGCACGGCCTGCTTGAGGCTTGGCGTCTCGCCAAACAGGGCCTTGGACAGGATATACAGGGGCAAACGGTCGAAGGCCGGCTTCAACCACCAGAATACGAACATGGCCGTGGACGGGTATTGCCACAACAGAACGCTAAGCACGATGAATATCGGCAGGCTCACCAACGCCCAACTGGTCATCAGCAGCAGTCGATGTTCCTGGGCCATTAACACGCCCAAGTCCATGGCTTCCCATGACGTTCGAGGACGAATCACCACGCTGGCATCACTCAGGCGCATGGCGAGTCCGTCCGGCAAAGGTCAGGTAGGTGGCCACCAGTAGCCAGAGTCCGGCGCCCACCAGGTATTTGACCCAAGGCGCGATCGCGGTGGAGGAAGACCAGTAGGCTTCGATAAATGCTGCGATCAGCAGGAACAGCATGACGCCGCAGAGCATCTGCACGCTTTTACGCGCCGCCAGCCGCAGGGATTCCCCGCGTGTCAGGTGCCCCGGAGCGATCAACGCCCAGCCCAACTGCAAGCCTGCCGCGCCAGCCAGCGCAATCGCGCTGAGCTCGAAGGCGCCATGGCCGATGACAAACGACCAAAAGGTCTGGCCGTAGCCGATTTCAGTGAGATGCCCGGAAATCGCGCCGATGATCAGGCCGTTGAAAATCAGAAAGAACACGCTGCCCAGGCCAAACAGCAAGCCGGCGGCAAAGGTCTGGAAGGCGATGCCGATGTTGTGCATCACGTAGTAGCCGAACATCATCCAGTCTTCACTGGATGCACGTTCGGCGACGCGGCCCAGGCGACTGGCGTCGGGGTCATACATGCTCTGCATCTCGGCCACCTGCTGGGGGCTGACGATGCTGTAGATCAGTTCGGGAAACAGGTACACCAGCAGCGCAATACCCACCAGGCTGCCGAAGAACAGCAGGCTGGCGATCAACACGAAGCGCCACTGTTCACGTACCAGCCGGGGGAAATCGGCCAGCAGGAAACTCAATACGTTCGCCGCCAATTGGCTGCGGTGGCGGTAAAGCTGTTGGTGGCCGCGCAGGGCCAGTTGTTGCAGCGGGTCGACCAGGTAACTGCTATAGCCGCGCTCCTGAGCCAGGGCCAGGTGCTGGCACAGGCGCCGATAGTGATGAGGGAAGTCAGCCAGCTCTTCGGCCTTGGCCTTGCCTTGTTCCAACTGCGTCAGTTGTTCGGCGAATGCTTGCCATTGGGGCTGGTGACGACTTTCGAACAGGCTCTGTTTCATGTCGGCCCCAGCAAACCACGGGCCACGCCGTTGAGCTGCTCGACGGCGCGAGCCGGGGACACCTGCAGGGGCGTGGCGAGGATCGAGGCCAGTTCCTGCACTCGCTCGGCGGACAGTTCGCCCTGGCGCTCGGCGAAATTGAGAATGGCGCGCTGTTCGCTCAGCTCCAGGGCAAATGGCAGGCGCAGGGCAGGGGCCTGCGGCACCCTTGGGCGTGCCAATGGTAGTTCGCGGTAGACCACCAATGTGCCGGCCGCCAGATCGCCGAGCCGTTTGAAGTTAGGATGCTGCAGGCAACTGATGGCGCCGAGAAAGTAGCCGAAAGGCAGCATGTCGACAAAGCGCAGCAGGTTGCGGATGAGTGAGGCTGACCAGCCGATGGGCGTGCCGTCATCCTGTACCACGCGCAAGCCCATGACTTGCTTGCCCGGCGAGCAGCCCTGATTGAGTACTTCAAACAGCACCATGTACCACCAACTGACCAGGAACAGCAGCAATGAGCCCAGCCCTATGCCGATATTGCCGAGCAGGGCCAACGGAACCAGCAGGATGCCCATGAGCAGCCCGCGCGCGCCCAGGTCGAAGGCGAAGGCCAGTACACGTGGTAGCAGGCCGGCCGGGCGCAAGGGTAGGTCGATGCCCTCCGGGGTCTCGATCTGGTAACGGGTATCCAATGGAGCTGATGGCATCGCGATCCTTGGCAGCGCAGGGCGGTTGGAAGATACGGATGCTAGCAGTGTCGGTGAGGGAAGCAACCACTCAAGGTTTTGCTGGATGTTTATACAGTTCATATGGCTCTGGCCTCAGGCACCTTCCAGCGCCTAGACTTCGTCGATCTTCAGCACAGGAATAGACCGTGACCACTCTTTTTTGGTACGACTATGAAACCACCGGTATCAACCCGCGCAGCGATCGCCCCCTCCAGGTCGCCGGTATTCGCACCGACGTCGACCTCAACGAGGTTGGCCCGCCGGTCAATCTGTATTGCCGTCCCAGCGACGATATCCTGCCCCATCCGGCAGCCTGTGCGATCACCGGCATCACCCCGCGCATACTGGCGGAAAAGGGCTTGGCCGAAGCCGATTTCATGACGCGGGTACATGCCGAACTGGCGGCTCCCGGTACCTGTGGGGTGGGTTACAACACCCTGCGGTTTGACGATGAAATGACCCGTTACAGTCTTTATCGCAATTTCTTCGACCCTTATGCGCGCGAATGGCAGGGCGGTAACAGCCGCTGGGACTTGATCGATGTGGTGCGTACCGCCTACGCGCTGCGTCCGGAGGGGATCGTCTGGCCCGAGCAGGATGGGCGCGTGACGCTCAAGCTCGAGCGTTTGACCGACGCCAACGGTATCGCCCATGGCCAGGCCCACGATGCGTTGTCCGATGTGCGCGCGACCATTGCCTTGGCCCGATTGGTCCGTGAAAAACAGCCCAAGCTGTACGACTGGCTATTCCAGTTGCGCAGCAAGCAACGGGTGATGGATCAGGTGCGGCTGTTGCAACCGATGGTGCATATATCCGGGCGTTTTTCTGCCGAGCGCCATTATCTGGGTGTCGTACTGCCCCTGGCCTGGCACCCGCGCAATCGCAACGCATTGATCGTCTGTGACCTGGGCCTTGATCCGCAGGGGCTGCTGGATCTCGACGCCGATACCTTGCGTCAGCGCCTCTACACCCGTCGTGATGATCTGGCCGAAGGCGAGTTGCCGGTACCGCTCAAGTTGTTGCATATCAACCGCTGCCCGGTGGTGGCCCCATTGAATGTGCTGCGGGCGCAAGACCGTGAACGGCTGCAATTGGATATGGACGCTTATCAGGCACGGGCGCTGCGGCTAACTGACGCACAGGAAGTTTGGCGCGACAAGTTAGCGGCGATTTATGCCGAGGAGGATTTTGCGCCGAGTTCGGACCCGGAGCAGCAGCTCTACGATGGTTTTATTGGTGATCGCGACCGTCGTTTATGCGAACAAGTCCGCGCGGCAGAGCCGACGCAATTGGCGCGGCAGCAGTGGCCCTTTGATGATCAGCGGTTGCCCGAATTATTATTTCGCTACCGTGCGCGCAACTTTCCTGAAACCTTGAATAGCGAGGAGCAACAACGCTGGAAACTTTTCTGTCAACAACGCTTGTCAGATGGTGAATGGGGCGCCCCCAATACCTTGGAAGCATTTAAACGGGCGCGTAATGAGTTGGCTGTTAGTGCCACACCGTTTCAGTGCCAGGTGCTGGATCAATGGCAGGAGTATGCCGACTCTTTAGCCGCTCGGCTGAATCTGTAGCCGGGTAATTGCAGACTATTCAGACAATAAAAAACGCCAGCAAGCTGGCGTTTTTGTATATCGCGTATCAGGCGAGAGCCTGGCGAGGCTTAGCCCAGCAGGGTAGCCCAACCTTCAACCACGTCACCGCCCCACTTGGCTTTCCACTCTTTCAGAGTCTTGTGGTTGCCACCTTTGGTTTCAATCACTTCGCCGTTGTGCGGGTTTTTGTATTGCTTGACCTTGCGCGCACGCTTGGTGCCGGTAGTTTTTACGGCGCCGCGCGGTGCTTTAACTTTCGACTCTGGGTCCAGCAGCGCGATGATGTCACGCAGGGATTTGGAGTATTCGCCCATCAGGGTACGCAGTTTGCCTTCGAATTCCAGCTCGGTTTGCAGTTTGTCGTCTTGGGACAGATTCTTCAAACGGGCTTGCAGCTCTTTGATAGCTTCTTCGGTGGCACGGTATTCGTTGATCAGGGACATGTGAACTACCTTATGTAGAGCGCTGATTGGCAGGGATAGTGGCCAATAATAGTCAGGCTATTTCCCCAAGTAAACATTTAAGGGGATATTTATGTGAATTACTTTGAATGTTTGTGGCAAATCTAAGCAAACGAGTTAATTGGTAGGGGGGATGGCTAAAGATAACCTGCTTAATTTCCGCTAACTGCCTGAGCTTGCCGATGCGCATGCATATAGCGGTGGTAAAACCTTACGCCATTAAGCGGTGTGGCCAGGGCGAGGGCAGAATAAGCGTCAACGGATACTGCAGTTTTTCTGCGTAATCGCTAGAATGGCGACCTTTGCGAAGTTCTGGAGTTTTCCCCTAATGCGCACTTTTCGGCTGGTGATTGCTTGCCCGGACCGGGTTGGCATCGTTGCCAAAGTCAGTAACTTTCTGGCCTCCCACAACGGCTGGATCACCGAGGCGAGCCATCACTCGGACAATCTCAGCGGTTGGTTCTTCATGCGCCACGAGATCCGTGCCGATACGCTGCCCTTTGGTCTTGAGGCCTTTCGCGAGGCGTTTGCGCCGATCGCCGAAGAGTTTTCGATGATCTGGCACATCAGCGATACCGAGCAGAAAAAACGTGTGGTGTTGATGGCCAGCCGTGAATCCCACTGCCTGGCCGACTTGCTGCACCGTTGGCACAGCGACGAACTGGACTGTGAGATCGCCTGCGTGATCTCCAACCACGACGACCTGCGCAGTATGGTCGAGTGGCATGGCATCCCGTACTACCATGTGCCGGTCAACCCGCAGGACAAGGAACCGGCGTTCGCCGAGGTGTCCCGCCTGGTCAAGCAGCACGAAACCGACGTCGTGGTGCTGGCGCGCTACATGCAAATCCTGCCGCCGGAACTGTGCCGCGAATACGCCGGCAAGGTGATCAATATTCACCACAGCTTCCTGCCGTCGTTTGTCGGTGCCAAACCGTACCACCAGGCTTCCCTGCGTGGCGTGAAGTTGATTGGCGCAACGTGCCATTACGTCACCGAAGAACTGGATGCCGGCCCGATCATCGAGCAGGACGTGGTGCGTGTCAGCCACAGCGACAGCATTGAAGACATGGTGCGTTTCGGCCGTGATGTCGAGAAGATGGTCCTGGCCCGTGGCCTGCGCTATCACTTGGAAGACCGCGTTCTGGTTCACGGCAATAAGACTGTGGTGTTCTGATCAACGCGTTTTGATTGAAGAATGAAGGGCCTGGGCGTTAAATCGTTCCAGGCCTTTTTTCATTGATCTGCCATCAGGACAAGCCCATGACCGACCCACTCGATAAAGCTACATCCAGGGCGCCCGCTACGTTGGGCGAGGGGTGTCTGAGTCGCTATGATCCGGATGTGCTGGACGCTGAGGACGGTACTGACTTTCCTGGGGCTGCCCAATTGTGGGATGAGTTGCAGAAACGGCCTGCTTCCCCTGAAACAGACGCTTGGGCTGCGGCTTGCCGAGCATCAGCAGAAACATCGGCTCGCCGGCCAGTAGATAGAAGCGTCACCGCCCGCCAGATCAAAATCGCTGCCGCTGCGTTGGGTCACGCTGCTCAAACGTTCGCCGGCCAGGTTGGCGATTTCGACGCTGTCGAGGCTGTGGCGCTGGCTTTCGCTCATGGTGCTGACCGCGTCCCGGGCGCCGACTTGCAGTTCCTCAATCATCTTTTGCACCTGTTGTGCCGACTCCTGGGCGGCGGCCCCCAATTGGTTGATGGCGGCGGCGACACTGTTGGTGCGGTTGGCCTGCTCGTCGGAGTTGATCATCGATGAGTTGGAAGCACTGACCACCCGCAGGGCTACTTCATTGACTTGCCCGGTGGCCGAGGATACTTCGCGGATCGACGTATGAGTTCGCTCTACGAAACGGTTGAACGCATTACCCAGGATGCCGAATTCGTCGTGATTCTGGATGGTCAGGCGGCGAGTCAGGTCACCCTCGCCATCGGCGATGTCCTGCATGGCGCGGGTCATCACGTGCAGCGGTTGCATCAGTACTCGGATCAGCATGCCCAGGAGCGCGATGATGATCACCACGGCGATGCTCTGGCTGCCTTTGGCGCTGGGGCGATGGCAATGATCAATTGCCCCGTCGCGGCATTGATATAGGGCTCGGTCAGGGCAGAACCATTAATGGCAGCGTCAAAAAAGGTGTGCTACTTCTGGTGATAGCTCTATCGGGCGCTGTAAGAACTATCTGACCTATTTTTAGACTTTGTGGGTCTCACATTTATCTCTATCGACCTGGCGGCATGAAAAATTAACCATGGGTGACGAAATGCCTGACTCCACGCAACTGCTTATCGGCGCCGGCCTCGACGGCCAGCCCATCGCCCAGGCCATGCGCCTGGCCAATCGTCACGGGTTGATTGCCGGTGCCACCGGCACCGGCAAGACCGTCACCTTGCAACGTTTGGCGGAAGCCTTCAGCGACGCGGGCGTGGCGGTATTCGCCGCGGATATCAAGGGCGACCTTTGTGGTCTCGGCGCTGCAGCCAACCCCCAGGGCAAGGTGGCCGAGCGCATCGCCGGCATGCCCTTCCTGAATTACACAGCCAAGGCGTATCCGGTCACGCTGTGGGATATCCACGGTCAGTCCGGTCATCCATTGCGCACCACGATCAGTGAAATGGGCCCGTTGTTGCTCGGTAGCCTGTTGGAGCTCACCGACAGCCAGCAGTCAGCGCTCTATGCCGCGTTTAAGGTTGCGGACCGTGAAGGCCTGTTGCTGCTGGATCTCAAGGATCTCAAGGCGCTGCTCAACCACTTGCGCTATAACCCGGAACTGCTGGGTGAAGATGCGGCGCTGATGACCACCGGCTCCAGCCAGGCGCTGTTGCGGCGCCTGGCGGTGCTGGAGCAGCAGGGCGCCGAAGCGTTGTTCGGCGAGCCGGCGCTGCAGCTTGAGGATATTTTGCAACCTGCCAGTGATGGTCGTGGGCGTATCCACTTGCTTGACGCCAGCCGCCTGGTACACGAAGCGCCCAAGGTGTACGCAACCTTCCTTTTATGGCTGCTGGCAGAACTGTTCGAGCAGTTGCCCGAGCGCGGCGATGCAGACAAACCGCTGCTGGCGCTGTTTTTCGACGAAGCGCATTTGTTGTTTGCCGATACGCCCAAGGCCTTGCAGGACCGCCTGGAACAGGTGGTGCGATTGATTCGCTCGAAAGGCGTGGGCGTGTATTTCGTCACGCAATCTCCGGGGGACTTACCTGACAGCGTACTGGCGCAACTTGGCTTGCGTGTCCAGCATGGCCTGCGCGCATTCACCACCAAAGAGCAGAAATCACTGCGCGCGGTGGCAGACGGTTTTCGGCCCAACCCGACATTTGATGCCTTGTCGGTCCTGACAGAACTGGGCACCGGTGAAGCACTGGTGGGCACTTTGCAGGAAAAGGGCACGCCGGAAGTCGTCCAGCGCGTGCTGGTCGCACCTCCGCAATCGCGGATCGGGCCGCTCAGCGACGCCGAACGGGTCGCGCTGGTCGCCAGTTCGCCGTTGCAGGGTCGCTATGACAAACCGGTTGACCGGGAGTCGGCCTATGAAGTGCTGATGGCGCGCAAGGCGTTGGGCCCGGCCGAAGAAGCCCAGCCTGTGAGCGATGAGCCGAGTTTTACCGACAGGGCCGGGGCGTTTCTCGGGACTGCGGCCGGCAAGGCGCTCAAGTCAGCCATGCAACAAGCCGCCAATCAGATGGGGCGCCAATTAGTGCGCGGCTTGCTGGGGTCGTTGCTGGGCGGCAGCAAGCGCAAATAGGGGGTCAGGCTTTTGGCTTGGCATGGGCGGCCAGCCGCTCCAGCGCCGCGCGCAAGCCCGGATCGCTGATACCGTCGGCCGTTGCCTGAATGGTTTCGGCCGCGTTCGCCGATAAATCCATGGTGTGCCCCGCAGCGCCTTGCGGAACGGTCGGCGGCTGCACCTTGAACTGGATGCGCGTCAGGCTGGCGAACTCGTCAAATGCCATCAACTGCCGCTGCAAGCGTTTTTGCTGATAGCGCAAGCGTGTTGCCCAATGGCCGTCTGTGACAATAAGCAGCAGGTTGCCCTCGCGCCACGAAGCGACATGGCAGTGTTCCCGTGCCGCCGGTTGCAATTGGCTTTCTACCAGGCGTTGCAGATGGCCCAAGCGCTGCGCATGGCTGAAGATGGCTTTCAACGGCTTGGCTTCGCGAAGCAACACGCTGGGGGCGCGGGCTGTAAGAGGGCGAAACGCCATGATCAGACACCTTAGGTAACAGAGCCGCCATCTTAGCAGAAACCGCCTGTGGACCCCCAGGCAATGCATTTGCGGGGCTTTGCCCGCAAAATCAATGCCCTCCATGGGTTGAAGTTCCGGTAAAAGCCCTTATTTTAAATAAGCCCTCTCACGGGCTCATGCCTGCATTGGGGAACAACGCCACTTTCCTCACCCACGATTCCGGGTAGAATGCGCGTTCGCATGCGCCCGTGAGGGCTGCTCGGGCCACTCACGGTGCGCCCTCCATCCCTATGTGTGGAAGAACCTGCCGATATGTTTGCGCCTTTGTTAAAGAAACTTTTTGGAAGCAAGAATGAGCGCGAAGTTAAACGCATGCTCAAGACGGTGCAGCTGGTCAATGCCTTCGAAGAGCAGATGGTTGCCCTTTCGGACGAGCAATTGCGCGCCAAGACCCAAGAGTTCAAGGCCCGCATAGCCAAAGGTGAAACCCTCGACCAGCTGCTTCCCGAAGCCTTTGCGGTCGCCCGTGAAGCCGGTAAGCGCGTAATGGGCATGCGCCACTTCGACGTGCAGTTGATCGGCGGCATGACCTTGCATGAAGGCATGATCGCCGAAATGCGCACCGGTGAAGGCAAGACTTTGGTCGCAACCCTGGGTGTTTACCTCAACGCACTGTCCGGCAAGGGCGTGCATGTGGTGACGGTGAACGACTACCTGGCCCGCCGGGACGCCAACTGGATGCGCCCGCTGTATGAATTCCTCGGCCTGACCGTCGGCGTCGTGACGCCGTTCCAGCCACCGGAAGAGAAGCGTGCGGCTTATGCTGCCGACATCACCTACGGCACCAACAACGAATTCGGTTTCGACTACCTGCGCGACAACATGGCGTTCAGCATGGAAGAAAAATTCCAGCGCGAACTCAACTTTGCCGTGATCGACGAAGTCGACTCCATCCTCATCGACGAAGCCCGTACCCCGCTGATCATCTCCGGCCAGGCCGAAGATAGCTCGCGCCTGTACACCGAGATCAACAAGTTGATCCCGCGCCTTGAGCAGCACATCGAGGAAGTGGAAGGCGTGGTGACCAAAGAAGGTCACTTCACCATCGACGAGAAGACCCGCCAGGTCGAACTCAACGAAGCCGGTCACCAGTTCGTCGAAGACATGCTGAGCCAGATCGGCCTGCTGGCCGAGGGCGAAAGCCTGTACTCGGCACACAACCTGGGCCTGTTGACCCACGTGTATGCCGGCTTGCGCGCGCACAAGCTGTTCCATCGCAACGTCGAATACATCGTCCAGGACGGCCAGGTCGTCCTGGTTGACGAACACACCGGTCGTACCATGCCGGGTCGTCGTCTGTCCGAAGGCCTGCACCAGGCCATCGAAGCCAAGGAAGTGCTCAACATCCAGGCCGAAAGCCAGACGTTGGCGTCCACCACCTTCCAGAACTACTTCCGTCTGTATAACAAGCTGTCCGGCATGACCGGTACGGCCGACACCGAAGCGTTCGAATTCCACCAGATCTACGGTCTGTCGGTGATGGTTATCCCGCCGAACAAGCCGCTGGCGCGAAAAGACTTCAACGACCTGGTGTTCCTGACCGCCGACGAGAAATACGCTGCCATCGTCGCCGACATCAAGGAATGCATGACCCAGGGCCGTCCGGTGTTGGTGGGTACTGCCACCATCGAAACTTCCGAGCACATGTCCAGCTTGCTGAACAAGGAAGGCATCGAGCACAAGGTTCTCAACGCCAAGTTCCACGAAAAAGAAGCCGAGATCATCGCCCAGGCCGGTCGCCCAGGCGCGCTGACCATCGCCACCAACATGGCCGGTCGTGGTACCGACATCCTGTTGGGCGGCAACTGGGAAGTGGAAGTGGCTTCTCTGGACAATCCGACCCCTGAGCAGATCGCCCAGATCAAGGCCGACTGGCAGAAACGCCACCAGGCCGTGCTGGAATCCGGCGGCTTGCAGGTGATCGCATCCGAGCGTCACGAATCGCGCCGTATCGACAACCAACTGCGTGGTCGTGCCGGTCGTCAGGGTGACGCCGGTTCCAGCCGTTTCTACCTGTCCCTGGAAGACAGCCTGATGCGCATCTTCGCCTCGGATCGGGTGAAGAACTTCATGAAGGCGCTGGGCATGCAGTCCGGTGAAGCGATTGAGCACCGCATGGTGACCAACGCCATCGAGAAGGCCCAGCGCAAGGTCGAAGGCCGTAACTTCGACATTCGTAAGCAACTGCTCGAGTTCGATGACGTCAACAACGAACAGCGTAAAGTGATCTATCACATGCGTAACACGTTGCTGGCCGCCGACAACATTGGCGAGACCATCGCCGATTTCCGTCAGGACGTGCTCAACGCGACAGTCAGTGCGCACATTCCGCCGCAGTCCCTGCCAGAGCAGTGGGATGTTGCCGGCCTGGAAGCTGCGTTGAAGAGCGACTTCGGTGTCGACTTGCCGGTTCAGCAGTGGCTGGACGAAGACGATCACCTCTACGAAGAGACGCTGCGTGAGAAGTTGATGGCCGAATTGCTGGCCGCGTACAACGAGAAAGAAGAGCAGGCGAGTGCCGAAGCGCTGCGCACCTTCGAGAAACAAATCGTACTGCGCGTGCTGGACGATCTGTGGAAAGACCACCTGTCGACCATGGACCACCTGCGTCACGGTATCCACCTGCGTGGCTATGCCCAGAAGAACCCGAAGCAGGAGTACAAGCGCGAGTCGTTCACGCTGTTCTCCGAACTGCTGGATTCGATCAAGCGCGATTCGATTCGCGTGCTGTCCCACGTTCAGGTGCGTCGCGAAGACCCGGTCGAGGAAGAAGCGCGCCTGCGTGAGGAAGCCGAGGCACTGGCGGCGCGCATGCAGTTCCAGCATGACGAAGCGCCAGGTCTTGAGGCACCTGAGGAATTGGGCGAAGAGGTCGATGTGGCCCTGGCTCAGACCCCGGTGCGCAACGAACAGAAGTTGGGCCGTAACGAGCTGTGCTGGTGCGGCTCGGGCAAGAAGTTCAAACACTGCCACGGCGAAATCAACTAAGATTTTCGCCTGACGCTGCAACACCCCGCGCCGCGACCGGCATCAGCCGTCGCGGCGTTTTGCCATTAATTCCCACCGTCGAACGCGACGGCACAGACATCATCTATTTTTAAGGAGCGCATTCATGGCTGTTGGTCTTGGTCCTTTGCCCACATTGCACCCGGTTGCCGGTTTTGAACTCGGTATCGCTTCGGCCGGCATCAAACGCCCGGGGCGCAAGGATGTCGTGGTGATGCGCTGTGCTGAAGGCTCGACCGTCGCCGGTGTGTTCACCCTCAACGCCTTCTGCGCAGCGCCGGTGATCCTGGCCAAACAGCGCGTGGCCGGCCCGATTCGTTACCTGCTGACCAACACCGGTAATGCCAACGCTGGCACCGGCGAGCCGGGCCTGGTCGCCGCCGCGCGTACCTGCGCCAAACTGGCGCAACTGGCC
>NZ_JAKNRV010000699.1:0-1094 GCF_023072625.1 Pseudomonas emilianonis | reverse complement strand
CGTGATCCAAGCCATCGCCGGGCTCGCTGCCGGCACCCTGGAAGGCGAGGTGCAGGACGACAGCCTGGCGACCTACGCGCACAAGCTGAACAAGGACGAAGCGCGCCTCGACTGGAGCCGCCCGGCCGTGGAACTGGAGCGCCTGGTGCGCGCGTTCAACCCATGGCCGATCTGCCACAGCACCCTCAATGGTGAGGCCTTGAAAGTACTCGCCGCCACCCTGGCCGACGGCAAGGGCGCCCCCGGTGAAATCATCGGCGCCAGCAAAGACGGCCTACTGGTTGCCTGCGGCGAACAGGCGCTGTGTCTGACCCGTCTGCAATTGCCCGGCGGCAAGGCGCTTAATTTCAGCGACTTGTTCAACAGTCGTCGTGAGAAATTTGCCGTTGGCACGCTGCTCGGGGTGGTCGCCCAATGAACCCGCGTCTGGCCGCCGCCAAGGCCCTGGCCGCCGTACTCAACGGCAAGGCTTCGCTGAACAGTTCACTGCCGATCCAGTTGGATAAGGTCGAAGACCGTGATCGCGGTTTCACCCAGGACCTGGCCTTCGGCACCGCGCGCTGGCAGCCGCGTCTGTCGGCGCTGGCGGCCAAGCTGCTGCAAAAGCCGTTCAAGGCGGCCGATGCCGATGTGGAAGCGCTGCTGCTGGTGGGTCTTTATCAATTGCTCTACACCCGCGTGCCGGCCCACGCCGCCATCGGTGAAACCGTCGGCTGCGCCGACAAGCTGAAAAAACCCTGGGCCAAAGCCCTGCTCAACGCCGTGCTGCGCCGTGCCCAACGTGAAAGCGAAGCGCTGCTGGCCGAACTGGAACATGACCCGGTGGTACGTACCGCGCACCCGCGCTGGCTGCAAAAAGCCCTGAAAGCCTTCTGGCCCGAGCAATGGGAAGCCATCTGTGCGGCGAACAATGCACACCCGCCGATGATCCTGCGGGTCAACCGTCGCCATCACCGCCGCGATGCTTATCTGCAATTGCTGACCGATGCAGGCATCGCGGCCACGCCGTGCGTGTACAGCCCCGACGGCATTGTGCTCGAAGCCGCCACCGATGTGCGCAGCCTGCCGGGCTTCGCCGAGGGCTGGATCAGCGT
>NZ_JAKNRV010000698.1:0-1103 GCF_023072625.1 Pseudomonas emilianonis | reverse complement strand
AGGTCGGCGTCGCGCATCAGGTCGGCGACCTTGAATTGCAACAGGCCGGTTTGGCGGGTGCCGAGCATTTCGCCGGGGCCGCGCAGTTCGAGGTCTTTTTCGGCGATGACAAAGCCGTCATTTGTTTCACGCATGATACTTAGGCGTTGACGACCGACCTGTGACAGCGGCGGGTGATACAGCAACACACAGTGGCTGGCCGCGCTGCCCCGGCCGACGCGGCCGCGCAACTGGTGCAGTTGCGCCAGGCCCAGGCGCTCGGGGTTTTCGATGATCATCAGGCTGGCGTTGGGCACGTCCACCCCGACCTCGATCACCGTGGTGGCCACCAGCAATTGCAGGTTACCGGCCTTGAACTCAGCCATCACCGCAGCTTTTTCCGCTGGTTTCATGCGCCCGTGGATCAGCCCGACCTTGAGTTCGCCCAAGGCGCTGGTGAGGTCTTCGTAAGTGGTCTCGGCGGCCTGGCAGGTCAGCTCTTCGGACTCTTCAATCAGTGTGCATACCCAATACGCCTGACGGCCTTCGGCACAGGCGCCGCGTACCCGCTCGATCACTTCCACGCGCCGCGTGTCGGTGACCAGCACGGTATTGACCGGGGTGCGGCCGGGCGGTAGTTCGTCGAGGATCGAGGTGTCGAGGTCGGCGTAGGCGCTCATGGCCAGGGTGCGCGGGATCGGTGTGGCGGTCATGATCAATTGGTGCGGGCTCATGCGTCCGCCCACGCCTTTCTGGCGCAGGGCCAGGCGCTGTTGCACGCCGAAGCGGTGCTGTTCGTCGATGATCACCAGCGCGAGGTTCTTGAACTGCACTTCGTCCTGGAACAGCGCGTGGGTGCCCACCACCATCGGGGCGCCGGCGGCGATCTGTTCCAGCGCCGTTGCGCGGTTCTTGCCTTTGAGTTTGCCCGCCAGCCACGCGACTTCCAGGCCCAGCGGTTCGAGCCAGCGCTTGAAGGTGATGAAGTGCTGCTCGGCGAGAATCTCGGTAGGTGCCATCAGCGCCACCTGGTAACCGGCTTCCAGCGCCTGCAAGGCGGCGAGGGCGGCGACCACGGTCTTGCCCGCGCCGACGTCGCCCTGGATCAGGCGCAGCATCGGTTC
>NZ_JAKNRV010000697.1:0-1110 GCF_023072625.1 Pseudomonas emilianonis | reverse complement strand
CGTTGAAGCGGCGATCACCGGCGAATCCGCGCCAGTGATCCGCGAATCCGGCGGCGATCGCTCGGCCGTCACCGGCAACACGCGCCTGGTTTCGGATTGGCTGCTGATCCGCATCACCGCCAACCCCGGCGAGTCCACGCTGGACCGCATGATCGCGCTGGTCGAAGGCGCCAAACGCCAGAAAACCCCCAACGAAGTGGCGCTGGATATCCTGCTGATCGGCCTGACGCTGATCTTCTTGCTGGTGGTCGTGACCCTGCAGCCGTTCGCCCACTTCGCCAATGGCAGCTTGCCTTTGGTGTTCCTGGTCGCACTGCTGGTGACGCTGATTCCTACGACCATCGGTGGCTTGCTGTCGGCCATCGGTATTGCCGGCATGGACCGCCTGGTGCGCCTCAACGTGATCGCCAAGTCCGGTCGCGCCGTGGAAGCGGCGGGGGACGTGCATGTGTTGCTGCTGGACAAGACCGGCACCATCACCTTTGGTAACCGCCGCTGCTCGGCAGTGGTTGCGGCGCCGGGTGTGAGCGGTCGGGAATTGGCCGAGGGCGCGCTGCTGGCGTCCCTGGCGGACGACACCGCCGAAGGCAAATCCATCGTCGAATACCTGCGTGCCTTGCACCCGCAGGCCGAACCTTCACTGGAGGAATTGACCGCCGTACCGTTCACCGCCGAAACCCGCTTGTCTGGCGTCGACTATCAGGGCCGCGTATTTCGCAAAGGCGCCGTGGACTCGCTGCTGGCGTTTATCGGTCAACCCCGCAGCGACCTGCAACCGGCCCTGTCGCGGGAAATCGACAAGATCGCTCAGAGCGGCGGCACGCCGTTGCTGGTGTGCGCCGATGGCAAGTTGCTCGGTGCGATCCATCTGAAGGACGTGGTCAAGCCCGGCATCCGCGAACGGTTTGCCGAGCTGCGCAAGCTGGGGATTCGTACCGTGATGGTCACCGGCGACAACCCGCTGACGGCGGCCGCGATTGCGGCTGAAGCCGGCGTGGATGACGTGTTGGCCGAAGCCACCCCGGAGAAAAAACTCGCGCGGATTCGCCACGAACAGAACGACGGTCGACTGGTGGCGATGTGCGGCGACGGCGCCAACGACGCTCCGGC
>NZ_JAKNRV010000696.1:0-1122 GCF_023072625.1 Pseudomonas emilianonis | reverse complement strand
CCCAGGCGCCGAGTTGGCTGGCGGCCGGACGGGCGACGAAATACTCGTCCGACAGCGCCGGATCGAGGCGCTCGACCGCGCCTTCAATGCGCACCTGGCGCTCCAGGCCCGGCCAGAAAAACGTCATCGCCGCTTGGGGATTGCTCGCCAGTTCCTCGCCCTTGGCACTCTGGTAATTGCCAAAAAACACAAAGCCCTCGGCGCTGAAGCCCTTGAGCAGCAGGATGCGGCAATGGGCGTACCCTTCGCTGTCGACCGTGGCCAGGGCCATGCTGTTGGCCTCGGCGGGAGGCACTTCGGTTTTGCGTGCCTGGCTCAGCCACTGACCGAACAACACCAGCGGATTGTCCTGCTCGCCGTCGTCCCGCAGACCGTAGAGGGTGTAGTTGCGGCGCAGTTGCGCGAGGGACAGGGGCATGGGACGGACCTCCAGAGAATTCGCCACAGTGTGGGAACTGCGCAGGTTCTATCCCTTGATCACGATCAACAATCCGCCGCGGCATGGCGCCGCACGCCGCTTACCACAATGACTTCGCCAAGACCACGATCACCACCATGTGCGCGAGAATACTGCGCCGTATCCACAGCGCACGCTTGGGACTCAGGCGCTCGTGGCTCAGCCAGTAGGCCAGCAGCAGGTAGTGCCCGATGATGCTCAGGGCCAGCAGGATTTTCAGGCTCAGGAACAGTCCGAAATGACTGTTCCAGGGCATACCCCGGTAATGCCAGGCCAGGCCGATGCCCGCGCCATACAGCAGCACTACCACGCCATGCAGCACCCGCCGCGAACGCCGGGCGATGGCGTGTTCGGCAGTGAAGCGCGCCGACCAGGCCAGCTCCTCGCGGGCGCTGTGCCAGATCATCACTTCAAAAAACAGCGTGCCGATAAAGGCGATCGCCGCCAGCAGATGCACGATCAACAACCACGAATACAGCATGCAATGCTCCTAACCGGGATGCCCGTCGACCCGCGCTTGCCACAGCATCGGCGCATAACGCCACAGGTACAGGCCCAGGCCGACCGTCCAGCAAATCCCCGCCAGCCACAAGGCCGCCACGGGCCAGATCAACACCAGCACCACCCGGCACACCGCCGCCAGGTTCAACAGCGCAAACGCCAGG
>NZ_JAKNRV010000695.1:0-1124 GCF_023072625.1 Pseudomonas emilianonis | reverse complement strand
TGGACGAAGATAGTTTTAGTGCTCATAGGGGATTCCTTGCGTTTTCTAATTACGCGAAATAACGAAATGAAATGTTAGAAATTATAGTTCGATTGTCAGTCTAGCCGCAAAATCAGCAATCGCCTGCGCCCGCGCCGCCTTTGCCGCGCTGAACGTTGAAGTGCGTTGCGCGCCGGGCAGTTGGGTAGAGGAAGAAGGTGAGGAAAGCGCCGACACCTGGATTCGCATCAGCACAGACGGTGAAGAGCAGATCACCTGGAAAACCACCTGATCTGAATGTGTGAACCCAATCAAAATGTGGGAGGGGGCTTGCCCCCTCCCACATGGGTTCTACGCTGTAACAAAAATCCGCATTACAAACCAACCACATCCTCTGCCTGCAAGCCCTTCTCGCCGCTCACCACGGCGTATTCCACCTGCTGGCCTTCGGCCAGGGAACGGTGACCTTCACCGCGAATGGCGCGGTAGTGTACAAACACATCCTTGCCGTCTTCACGCTGAATAAAACCATACCCCTTGGCATCGTTGAACCACTTCACATTACCGGTTTCGCGCGTTGTCATCTGTTCACTCCCACATGATTGTTATTGTTGAGTCGCTCGCGTTGAACTGCCGAGTATATGACAGGCTCAAAAACGATCAACTCAACTTTACATCGCTGCTTTTTTGCCGATTTTCGGCGAATACGGCACACTACCCGCCCGAGCACCTGCTCGGTTTTTTCCACTTGAAGCAGCTCGCCTATGACCCGCTCCCCGTTCCGCCGTCTGGTGTTTGGCACCTTGCGTCGACTGTTGTACCTCTGGGTTCGCTCGGAGACGATCAACCAGTCGTCCCTTACCCTTAACCTCGACCGCAGCCGGCCGGTGTTCTACGTCCTGCAATCACCCTCGCTCACCGAATTGGCCGTGGTCGATACCGAGTGCACCAAGGCCGGCCTGCCGCGCCCGGTGCTGCCGGTAGCGGTCGGCCCGTTGCTGGAACCCGCGGCATTCTTCTACCTGAACAAAAACCTGGTGATCGAAGGCGCCGAAGACACCCAACTGCAGTACCCGTTCGAGAACGTGCAGATTGCCCCCTATGACACCGACAACGTGGCTTTCCAGGACCTGGGCCTGGGCGCC
>NZ_JAKNRV010000694.1:0-1127 GCF_023072625.1 Pseudomonas emilianonis | reverse complement strand
CCAACGGCAGCAGCGTGACGGTCAACCAGTTGGCCGGCGGGCGCATCAGCCGTGGCGCGATTATCGAGCGCACGGTGGCGCTGAATTTGAACAACGACCACGGCCTGCTCGGTTTGTCCCTGCATGAACCGGACTCGGCCACCGCGCAGCGCGTGGTGTATGCGATCAACCTGGAAATGCGCCGTACCGTGGCCTCGGCGTTGGACGGCGGGATGATCGAAATCCAGGCGCCGGTGTCGCCCAACGAGCGCACCAACTTCATGGCGCGCATCGAGAGCATCGAAGTACTGCCGATCCAGGCGCGCCCCAAGGTGATCCTCGATTCGCGCACCGGCTCCATCGTGCTCAACAGCTCGGTGAAGCTGTACCGCGCCGCCGTGGCCCACGGCAATTTGTCGGTGATCATCGACACCACCAACACGGTCAGCCAGCCCGGCGCCTTCAGTGGCGGCCAGACGGCGACCAGCTCCCAGAGCAATATTTCCATCGAGTCCCAAGGCGGTTCGCTGCACTTGCTCGAAGGCACGGCGAACCTGATGGACGTGATCAAGGGCCTGAATGCGCTGGGGGCCACCCCGCAGGATTTGATGGTGATTCTGCAGGCACTCAAGGCCGCCGGTTCGTTGCGAGCGGAGTTGGAGATCATCTGATGAAAAGCACCGATGGCTTTGCCCTGGATGTGCAGGGCCTGGACCGGCTGCGCAACAGTGCGCACCTGGACCCGCATTCGGGGCTCAAGGAAGCCAGCAAGCAGTTCGAGGCGCTGTTCCTGCAGATGATGCTCAAAAGCATGCGCGCGGCGGTGCCCAAATCGGAGATGTCGAATAACTCGCAGACCGAGATGTACACCGAGATGCTCGACCAACAGTGGGCCCAGAGCCTGGCGGGCAAAGGTATCGGCCTGGCCGAGCAGTTGACCCGACAACTGAGCGGCTACACCTCCCGGCAAGCGCCTGAACTGGACAGCGCCACCGCGGCCTTCCTCGACCTGCCGCCATCACGCCCCTCGCCGTTTGCCAGCCCGGCGTTCGATGCCTGGAAACGCCGCGAAGTCAGCGGCGCCGACAAGGACCAGCCCGAGCATGTACAGGCATTTATCGCGCGCTTGAGCGAACCGGCGCAAAAGG
>NZ_JAKNRV010000693.1:0-1128 GCF_023072625.1 Pseudomonas emilianonis | reverse complement strand
GCCCAGGTCGGCACCGACAATGTGCTGCTCTGCTGTCCGGCGGCGTCGACTCGAGCCTGCTCGTCGGCCTGCTGCGGGACGTCGGCGTGCAGGACCTGTCGACCTTCTCCATCGGCTTTGAAGACGCCGGCGGCGAACGCGGCGACGAGTTCCAGTACTCGGACCTGATCGCCAAGCACTACGGCACCCGTCACCATCAACTGCGCATCGCCGAGGGCGAGATCATCGAGCAACTGCCGGCCGCGTTCCGCGCCATGAGCGAGCCGATGGTCAGCCACGACTGCATCGCCTTTTACCTGCTGTCGCGCGAAGTGGCCAAGCACTGCAAAGTGGTGCAAAGCGGCCAGGGCGCCGACGAGCTGTTCGCCGGCTACCACTGGTACCCGCAAGTGGACGGCGCCAGCGATCCGTATGCGGCGTACCGCGAGGCATTTTTCGACCGCAGCTACGACGACTACGCGGCCACCGTCGCGCCGAAATGGCTGACCGCCAATGACGCCGCCGGCGACTTCGTGCGCGAGCATTTCGCGATGCCGGGCGCGGATGCCGCCGTGGACAAGGCCCTGCGCCTGGACAGCACGGTGATGCTGGTGGACGACCCGGTCAAACGCGTCGACAACATGACCATGGCCTGGGGCCTGGAAGCGCGCACACCGTTTCTCGACTACCGCCTGGTGGAACTGTCGGCCCGCGTACCGGGCAAATTCAAATTGCCCGACGGCGGCAAGCAAGTCCTCAAGGAAGCGGCGCGTCGGGTCATCCCGAGTGAAGTCATCGACCGCAAGAAGGGTTACTTCCCGGTGCCCGGCCTCAAGCATTTGCAGGGCGATACCTTGAACTGGGTCCGCGATTTGCTGCTGGACCCGAGCCAGGACCGCGGCCTGTTCAATCCGGCCATGCTCGACCGCTTGCTCACCGACCCACACGGTCAACTCACCCCGCTGCGCGGCTCCAAGCTGTGGCAACTGGCGGCGCTGAACCTGTGGCTCAGCGAACAAGGAATCTGATCGATGAAACCTCTCGCAGCGGCTTACAGCCAACGCTTGCTCAAGGGCCAGGCGCCGACCTACGAGCGCCTGCAAGCACGCCTGGCCGAAGACGGCAGCCCACTGGCCGCCGAGCCGATCG
>NZ_JAKNRV010000692.1:0-1133 GCF_023072625.1 Pseudomonas emilianonis | reverse complement strand
AGCGTGGGCGAGCAGCGGGTGTATCCGGCGTTTCGCCTGTATGCGCGCAACCTCACCGATGTGGAGCCGCTGCGGGTGTATTTCACCGGACAGAATCTGTGGGTGTCGACTCAGGCATCGAGCATCGCCCAGGTGCAGTCGTTGAGCCGCAACCTTTCAATCGTGTTTTGGGTCATCGCCGGGTTGGCCTTGGCCGGGGCGTTCGCGGCGATCTTCGCCGGGGCGTTGGCCGCCGTGGCGCGCAAGCGCAGGGAGTTGTCGGTGTTGCGCCTGTTGGGCTTTTCCACCGGCGCGCTGTTGCGCTTTGTGGTGCTGCAGGCGCTCTACAGCGCTGGCTTGGCTGCCGTGTTCAGTGCGGGTCTGTATGGCCTGGCCGAGGCGGGGTTGAATCAATTATTCGTGCAGGTGCCGGGCGAACACGCCAGCCACCTGTTGGTGCGTCATTACGGCCTGGCCCTGGTTGCTGTGCTCGGCGTCAGCGCCGTGGCGGCGGCCTGTGGTGGTTGGCGCGTGGCGCGTATCCAGGCTTCTGAAGGAATCCGAGATGTATAAGTTACTGGGCGCCGCCCTGGCGCTAAGCCTGGCTTCACTGGCCTGGGCCGATGAAGCCAGCGATAAGCTCGACAACCCCAAGCCGTTGCCGGGCGACGTCAGCCTGCCGTTGCCGTGCGAAGGCAACATGGTGTTCCGCTACGCCTACGTGCTGGCCCAAGGCACGTTGGACGACCGCGAGATCAGCCTCGGCTACCCGTTTGCCGAAGGCGAGGCGGGTTACCAACAGTCGTTTATTTCCGGCTATCGCCGCGACTTCATCAACGGCCAGTTCAGCCTCAAGGACCTGCCCAAAGACTGGAATAAAGTCATCGCGCCCCTGATGCCGAAGACCGACGCCAAGACCCCGCTCAAGCCGATGCTGTACTTCATCGGCAAGTACGAAGTGACCGCGCGTCAATATGCCCAGGTGATGTCCCAGGCGCAATCGCTGGCCAGTGGCGAACCGGCGCCCGCGTGCGATGCGCCCAGCGGCATGGCCGGGCGTTTGCCCAAGGTCAAGCTGTCGCGCTTTGAAGCCGAGCGCTTCTCGGCGGTGTACAGCGCCTGGCTGATGAAATACCACCGCGAGTTGCTGCCGG
>NZ_JAKNRV010000691.1:0-1134 GCF_023072625.1 Pseudomonas emilianonis | reverse complement strand
GCTTTTGGCCGACCAATAGGCCGAGCGCCAGGTCAGTTCGCCGACCGGGCAACTGCCATCCGCCAGGTAGCGCGCGGCTTGGGCGAGGATGCCGCGCAGGGCGTTGGGCTCACGCACGAAGATGTTGGACATGACTTCGTCGCCCCAGTCTTCAGGGATTTCCTTCCAGCGCAGGTGAGCCTCCTGTAGGAAGGCCAGGTAGGACGCGCCGTGTACGGCCAGCAGTGGCTCAAGACCTTGGTCCTCGGGTGACACGATCTCAAAGCCCAGCGTTTGCGCGGCCTGCAGCAGGTTGCGGGCGCGCTCGGGGACTTCCTGCGGCGTGCGCATCTGACCACGGGAGTAGTAGCTGCGCGGATGATGCAGGAGTTGTTCGGGGTGGAAAAACGTTTGCATGGGCATCTCCTGAGTGAGCACGGTGGCCTGTGGGTGCTGACTTGCCTGCACCCATAGCGGATCGTCTTCAGTCTTCCAGAATGAGGTGGTCAGTTGGCGTGGCCGGCACGTTTCAACACGGCGTTGAGTAAGACATCGGCGCCCTGGCGCACGTCCTCGGGCAGTACGTCTTCGGCTTCGTTGTGGCTGAGGCCGCCGACGCAGGGAATGAAGATCATTGCCGTCGGGCAATAGCGTGCAAGGTGGATGGCATCATGGCCCGCGCCACTGACAATGGGCTGCTGGCTGTAACCCAAGGCGTCCACCGCCGCTTGCACGCAGGCCACGCATTCGGCATCGAATGGCGTGGCCGGGCTGATCCAATGAGGGCTGATGGTGACGCTCAGGCCGCGCTTGCGCGCGATGGCCTGCAAGCGCGCCATGACCTGCTGCTCCATCGCCTCAATGTCGGCGTCGCGGTGATGGCGCAGGTCGACGGTGAAGGTCAGCAAACCGGGAATGGTGTTGCGCGAAGACTTGGCAATGCTCAACTCGCCGACAGTGGTGAGGCCCTGGGGAGCGAAATCCGTGGCGAGGCATTCCAGGGCCTGGATCATTTTCGCGGCGCCATACAGTGCGTCCTTGCGCAGCGGCATCGGTGTGGTGCCTGCATGCGCGGCCAGCCCTTCGACCCGCACGTCGAGCCAGCGAATCGCCTGGCCGCCGCTGACCACGCCGATGCTCTTGGCGTTGTCCTCG